>JAYRUL010000005.1:34851-46672 GCA_041919095.1 Rhodoferax sp.
CAGCGGTTGGAACCACCGCAGTTGCCCGTGGGCGCTTGATGGAGTTGCTGGGCGTGGAGTTGCTGGGTGCCGATGAATGTGACAACGCCTTTGTCGTGGGTGTCTTTTCATTGCTAGACGCCATGTTGGGCATTCCCATGGAAGCCGCCCTTGGCGCGTTGCATCTGCCGGACTCGGTGACCCAGGCGCTTTTGCACCGAACGGGTCCGTTGGCACCGTTTCTGGAGTTGACGATTGCCTGCGAAACGGGTGACGATACAACCTTTGCCACCGCTGCCAATCGCCTGGGACTCAACAACAACCAGGTCAATTGGGCGCATCTGCAGGCGCTGGCCTGGGCAGAGAGCTTCTCCGCCACGTAGACACACTATCCCCGGGGATGGTGGCGTGCATGCAAGGCCGCCAAGCGTTCCCGTGCCACGTGCGTATAGATGGTGGTGGTGGAAATGTCCGCATGCCCAAGCAACAACTGCACCGCCCGCAAGTCAGCACCGTGGTTGAGCAGATGGGTGGCAAAGGCATGGCGCAGCGTATGCGGCGACAAATGCTGCGTAATGCCCGCGCCGACGGCATACTTGCGCACCACCATCCAGAACATGGTGCGCGTCATGGCTGTTCCAGGATGAATTCCGCGAACCGTCACGAACACATCCTCGCTGGTACGACCTGCCAGCAGTTGGGGGCGTGCATCGTCCAAATAGCGGCGCAACCACAGGGCAGCAACCTCTCCAAACGGAACCAGCCGCTCTTTGGCTCCCTTGCCCAACACCCGCAGCACGTGATCGCCTTGGCTCACGTCAAACAAGCGAAGCGCCACCAGTTCGCTCACGCGCAAGCCGCTGGCGTACATCAACTCCAGCATGGCACGGTCCCGCAGACCCAGTGGCTCACTGGTGTCGGGCGCGTTAAGCAAGGCCTCAACCTGCGCCTGGGTCAAGGATTTGGGTAAGCGCGCCGCGCGCTTGGCAGCCAACAGTTTGAGCGTCGGATCCTGGGTCACCATCTCTTCGCGCAGGGCCCAACGGAAGTACCGTTTGAATACTGTCAAGCGCCGGTTCGCGGTGCTGGCTTTGGTCGTGGCGTGCTGCCGGGCAAAGTAGGCTTGCAAATCCTGCTCCGTCACGGTCTGCAAGTCGCCCGTCGCAAGCGACTGCGCGAACAATTGCAGGTCCGCACGGTAGGCAGCCAGTGTATTGGCCGACAGGCCATGCTCCAGCCACAACGCATCGATGAAGGCATCAATCTGGGCTATGGCCACGGCAGTGAGGCCGTTGTTGGCAGCGCTCATGCAACCCCTTCAGAGAGGCGGGACACACCTTCCATGGGTGCTTGCAGCGTGGGTTGCATTTCCTGCCAAGACCGCAACGACAGGGCAACCAAGACCCCACCCACCGCTGCCGTGACCGCATGCACCAGACTGTCCAGCACCGCCTGCACGGCCATCGGTGAGGCACCTGTGAAGTGCGCAATGCCCTCCCCAAAATAGCGCACATAGAGTAGTGCCAAGAGCGGGGCCAGCCACCCCCCAGCACGCACAGCTACACCAGCGCCGGCTCCCAACACCGCGCGACTGGCCAGTAGAAACAGTGCCGACATAAGAAACACCAGGGTAAACAACGTACCCATGATGGGTTGCGCGGCACCGAAAGCCTCTTTCCAGAAACTGTAGGGCCACCATGCCACACAGAGCAGCGCCAATGCGCGGGCCAAACCGCGTGCGCGCGCGCCAGCACGCGAATCGGCATAAGCCTGGGCTCCCTGCGCGCGCTTCAACCACGGCAGCAACGCCAGGCACGCCAGACCCAGGATGCCGTCGACCAGCAAGGTCGTGGGGTAACCCCATGCCTCGATGGCAATACCTTGCCAGGTTGCGCTGTAGGCAATCGCCAGGTTCATCAACGCCATGTAGGCCGTGAACTGGGTGGCGGCAACAGCGGGATTGGTCACGTCCATCATGATGGCCGAACGGGTGCCGTACATCAGCCCTTGAAAAACGGCGTATGCCAAGGTAGACACCCACAGCGCGGTCACTAGGGCGGCGGGTACGGCCGGGCGGCCCACCGCGTTGGCCGGCACCGGCATGACCCAACCGTAGTGGGAGAGTTCGCCCATCAAGTAGAAAACCGGCAGACTCATGAGCGCCAGATAGACCGACAAGGTGCGCCTGCGCCCCCAGCGGTCCGACCAGTATCCGCCCAACACGCAAAATGCGGCACCCAGTACCGACGACCACAAACCGAGCAAGGCGACCTCGTCATCTCCCAGGCCCAGTTCCACTGCCAGATTGGACTGCAACGACAACCCGAGCGACATGGCACCAGCGGGCAACAACGCAAACCACAGCCCATTGAAGGCACCCGGGCTGCCCAGAAACGCCCGAAACGACTGCACCGCAAATTGGTGCATCTCGCGCCCCGCCTGGACCAGGCGAGATCCCGCGTACCTAGCGACGCCAGGCATGGCCGGTTCACGCATGGGCCATACGACAAACACCGTGACCAGCAGCAAGCAGGCGGTGACAAAGTAAAAGGTGGACTGGAACCCGGTCCAGTTGCTAAGGTAGAGCACGCCGCTCCCCCCCACCATGGAGCCCACCGTGGCACCGGCAAACATCATCCCATTGGCCAGCCCGCGTTCATCGTCTTGCAGCGTGCTGCAGGCCAGCGCGTCAATGGCAACGTCCTGCATGGCCGCAAAACTGTTGTGCACCAGCAAGATGGCGGTAAACAGCCCCAACTGCTGGGGCAGATCGAGCATGACGGTGGACAGCAGCGTCAGCGCCATGGCCAATTGGGTCCCCAGAATCCAGCCCCGGCGTCGCCCCCACCGTTCGCTGACGAAAACATCCACCACCGGCCCCATGGCCCACTTGAACGCCCAGGGCAAATAGAACGAAGCGACGAATGCACCGATTTCTGCCGGACCAACATCCAAACGCCGCAAGCGCGTGGCCACGGCCGTGGCCGCAAAGCCCAATGGGATACCTTCGGTCAGGTACAAAAGAAAGAACGCAATCAGACGTCCACGGCTGGTTTCGAGCAGGTTGGGTAGTCGCATGGTGTCATCATCGCACGCACCCAGCCACGCAGCGAGCTCAGGGCACCATGGCTTGCTCCAACGCCCATGCCAGATGCTCCCGCACCAAATCGCTGGGATGGTCGGCCCGCTGACGCAGGCTTCCCAGCAGGTTGGCGTCCTGCCGCAGCGCATTGCCCAAGGCAACAGCCAGATTGCGCTGCCAGCGCTCATGGCCAATACGGCGGATCGGGCTGCCTTCGGTGCGCTGCAGAAATTCAGCTTCGGTCCAATCAAAAAGCGCTAGCAAGGCTTGCCCTGACAAGCCTTCACGCAGATCGAAGTCAGGCAACGTACTGCGCTGGGCGAACTTGTTCCACGGGCAGACCAGTTGGCAATCGTCGCATCCATAGATACGGTTGCCCAAGGCGGCGCGCAACGCGACCGGTATCGCACCGGCGTGTTCGATGGTGAGGTACGAGATGCATCGCCGTGCATCCAGGCGATAGGGTGCCACGATCGCCTGCGTAGGACACACCTGCATACAGGCACTGCAGTTGCCGCAATGCTCTGGCACCGCCTGGCTGCGGGGCAAGTGCACGTCCACATAGATTTCACCTAGGAAAAAAAGAGAGCCGGCCTCTCGGCTGATGAGCAGGGTGTGCTTGCCGCGCCAACCCTGCCCGCTGCGTGCGGCCAGTTCGGCTTCCAGCACCGGCGCGGAATCGGTGAAGACGCGGTGGCCAAATGCTCCGATCGCCTGTGCAATCCGGTCGCTGAGCTTTTGCAGTCGGTTGCGCATGACCTTGTGGTAATCCCGCCCCCGGGCATACACCGATACCACGCCCTCAGCGGGGCGCTGCAGGCGCTGCAGCTCCAGCGCCTGCCAACCTTCGGGCGTGTTGCGAGGCAGATAGTCCATGCGCGCGGTAATAACCGACACCGTACCCGGCACCAGTTCAGCCGGGCGCGCGCGCTTGAGGCCATGGCTGGCCATATAGGCCATGTCACCGTGGTAGCCCTGAGACAACCAGGCCAGCAGCCCCGGCTCGGCAGCGGTCAAATCAACATCCGCGATGCCAATTTGGGAGAATCCAAGCTCACGCGCCCAAATTGGGATGCGGTCCACTAACTCCTGGCCATCAAATTGAGCGTTGTCCTGTTGCACGAACCCATTGTAGAAACCCGGTCCTGGCCTACCGAAGCGTCGACCCAGGCCTTTGCGGCGGCCCTGGCAGCACAGCCCGCCTTGCACCGTGCGTTCATTGCATTCGAGGGCGACTTGGGTGCGGGCAAGACGACCCTGGTGCGCCACCTGCTGCGTGCCTTGGGTGTGCAGGGTCGCATCAAGAGCCCGACCTATGCCGTTGTCGAGCCGTACACCCTGCCCGCCCTGAACGTCTGGCACTTCGACTTTTACCGGTTTCATGATCCGCGTGAATGGGAAGACGCTGGGTTTCGTGACATCTTTGCGCAAGACGGTCTCAAGCTTGCCGAATGGCCCGAACGGGCTGCGGCCATGCTCCCGGTGCCCGATCTGGCCCTGCACCTAACCGTGCAAGACGAACACACCCGCCTAGCCCGACTCACCGCACTAACGCCCATCGGGGCCACGCTGCTGCAAGCTGCTTTGGTCCATGCACCCGAAGGACACCAGGCGTGAAACGCCGTACCGTGCTGCAAACCGGTAGCCTGGTGCTGACCCTGAGTGTGCGCGAACTGGCGCACGGTGCCACGATCCTGACGGTGCGCATCTGGCCGGCTCCGGAATATTCCCGTGTGACGATCGAAAGCGACTCAGCCCTGGTTGCCAAGCCTTTGTTTGTGCCGACACCACCCCGGCTGGCAGTGGATATCGAAGGCATTACGCTCAACCCCGCCTTGAAAGAACTGGTCGCCAAAGTACGGGCCGACGATCCCAACATTGCAGGAATTCGGGTAGGCCAGTTCGCTCCCAGCATCGTGCGGCTGGTGGTGGACTTGAAGCTGCCCATCCGGCCCCAGGTCTTTTCGCTGGCACCCGTGGCCGCTTACCAGCACCGCCTGGTCCTGGATCTCTATCCGGTGGATGCGGTGGATCCCCTGGAAGCGTTGATCGCCCAGCACTTGCCCGCACGCAGCGCAACCCCCGCCGCATCCCCTGCACTGGTCCCAGCCTCGCGCAGCGCCAGCGCCGCATCCGCACCCCGTACGGCCACCCCGGTGGACCCACTTGGAGACCTGATCGCACAGCGCAGTCCAACGCTCCCCGCTTCCAGCGGGCCTGAAGTCGCTACAAATTCAGGAGCTGGTTACGCAATATCCACGGGTCCTGCAGGCCAATTTGGCACTAAAAATCAAGAAAGCCCTGCACCACTGCCAACAGCGCCAGACGCGACGGACCGGCTGATCATCATTGCCCTGGACCCGGGGCATGGCGGCGAAGACCCCGGTGCCATCGGCCCCCACGGAACCCGCGAGAAAGATGTTGTCCTGCGCCTAGCCTTGCTGCTACGCGAGCGCATCAACGCCAGCACCGTCCAAGGCAACCCGATGCGCGCCTACCTGACCCGCGACGCGGACTACTTTGTACCCTTGCAGGTCCGGGTTCAGAAAGCCCGCCGCGTTCAGGCCGATCTGTTCATGAGCCTGCATGCCGACGCTTTCTACACCCCCGATCCCCAGGGTGCCAGCGTATTTGCGCTGAGCGAAGGCGGCGCCTCCAGCAGCGCAGCACGCTGGATGGCAGCCAAGGAAAACAAGGCGGATCTGATTGGCGGACTCAATGTGGCGGCCAAGGATGTCACCGTGCAGCGCGCGTTGCTGGACATGAGTACCACCGCGCAAATCAAGGACAGCCTCAAGCTCGGTGGCACCTTGCTGGGCGAAATTGGTCGCGTAGGCAAGTTGCACAAACCCCGTGTGGAGCAGGCGTCATTCGCCGTGCTCAAGGCACCCGACATTCCCAGTGTGTTGGTGGAGGCGGCATTCATCAGCAATCCGCGCGAAGAAGCCAAGCTCCAGACCGACGAGTTCCTCAACCAACTGGCTGATGCCTTGATGCGTGGCATCGAACGCTACTTTGCCAAGAACCCGCCGCTGGCGCGCAACCGTCGGCGCAGCTGAATTCCGGTTGCGGCGCAGCTACGCCTGCGTAGCCGAACGGGTTTTGCGCCGAGCCTTCCAGGCACCCCACATCACCAGCAACCCCGGCACCAGAATCATCGCCCAGATGATCTTGTCCAGATGCAATTTCACCCAGGGAATGTTGCCAAAGAAGTAGCCCACCGTAATGATGCCCCCCACCCACAAGACACCGCCGAGTACATCAAAAAAGGCAAACCGCGCCCGCGACATCTGCGCCACCCCCGCCACAAACGGAGCAAAGGTGCGTACAAACGGCATGAACCGCGCGGCCACAATGGTGAAACCACCATATTGCTCGTAGAACGCGTGCGTGCGATCAAACGCGGCCTTGTTGAACAGGCGCGAGTCTTCCCACTGGAAGACGCGCGGACCGATGGCGCGACCGATGGCATAGTTGGATTGGTTGCCCAAAATCGCCGCCGCCAGCAGCAACCCCACCGACAGCGGATAGCTCATCAAGCCCACACCACACATGGCACCCACGACGAACAACAAGGAGTCGCCCGGCAGAAACGGCATCACAACGACACCTGTCTCCACAAAGATCACCAGAAACAGCAAGGCGTACACCCACATGCCATACGACTGGACAAAAGCCTCCAGGTATTTGTCCACATGCAGGATGAAATCGATCAGGAACGTAACAATTTCCATGGCGCAAAGCAGCCCAGACAACGCATCGCTGCGTTTTGACAACAAAAAAGCCCAACCAAGTGGTTGGGCTTTGCGGATTTGGTGGAGCTGGCGGGAATTGAACCCGCGTCCGCAAGCCTTTTTCGGGCAGTTCTACATGTGTAGCCGTCTGATTTGGATCTCACCTTCTACCTCGCGCAGCGGCACGCTAAGTAGAACGCCAGCAACCTATTGTCTCGGCCCACCCTAAGTTACCCAAGGCGGACCCAGCCGAATGAAATTACCCCACAGCCTGGACAGCTTGCGCCACCCTTGCCCAGCCTATCGGCTTGCTGTTGTGAGGCTCACGCGCAATTAAGCGGCGAGTGCGAAACGTTCGTCGTTTGCAGTTAGTTTTTTTCTGCTGTTTTACGAGGTGACAGAACCTCGACATGCCCTGCGCCGCGTCCGAACCCACGTCGAAACCGGTACAGCCCCATTTTATCTATTTTAGGCCTTTGTGATCCATTTCAAGAGCGCCAGGGGCGAATCAATGCGGGCATGCGCCCCCCAAGCCTGCACATCCGTCTTTTTCCCCAGGTAACCATAGGTTGCCGCCACCGTGCGCATGCCGGCCGCGTGCCCCGCCACGATGTCGCGCTCATCATCCCCAACGTATACACACGCCTGCGGCTGCACGCCCAGCTGACGCGCAGCCTCCAGCAGCGGTGCCGGATGGGGTTTGGGATGGGGCGTGGTGTCGCCACTCACCATCGAGCCTGCCGAGTCAAACAGGGACATGCCCCGGGTGAGCGGCACGGTAAAGCGCGCAGATTTGTTTGTCACAACGCCCCAGGCCAGCCCCAGGCCGCGCAAGGACGCAATCAACTCAGAAACTTCGTCAAAAACCACGGTACGTTCACGCATGCACCGCTCGTAGTTACCAAAGAACTCTTCACGCAGTGGGTCAAAGCCGGGCGAATCCGGCCCGATGCCCAGGGCCACTTCCAACATGCCGCGGGCACCGGCGCCCGCCATCGGACGGTATTGCTCCAAAGGAAGCGAGGGCAAGCCCCGTTGCACGCGCATCAGGTCAGCCGCCGCGCCCAAGTCGGGGGCGCTATCGATCAAGGTGCCGTCCAGATCAAACAGGACCGCCGCCACGGGCCAAGGTGTCGCCACTGGGTTCATGCCGACCGCTGACAGGCAAACAGGTAGTTCACGCTGGTATCCTGGGACAGCGCATAGCGCTGGGTAAGCGGGTTGAATTCCAGACCGCGGGTGGCCCGCACGTCAAGCGCAGCACTGCGGCAGTAGGCGGCCAGCTCACTGGGCTTGATCAACTTGGCAAACTCATGGGTACCCCGGGGCAGCATGTTCAGCAAGTACTCGGCGCCCACGATCGCCAGCATAAAGGCCTTGGCATTGCGGTTGATGGTCGACAAAAACACCCATCCACCGGGTTTAACCAATTGCGCACAGGCAGCGACCACGGAGGCGGGGTCGGGCACATGCTCGAGCATTTCCATGCAAGTCACCACATCGAAGCTGCCTGGAGCTTCACTGACCAAGGCCTCCGCGCTGACTTCGCGGTAGCGAATGTTAGGGGTCTGGGCTTCCATCGCATGCAGTTGGGCAACCTTGAGCGCTTTGGTAGACAGGTCGATCCCCAAGACCTGGGCGCCCCGCCGGGCCATGGAGTCCGCCAGGATGCCACCCCCACAACCAATGTCCAGCACTTGCTTTCCCGCCAATGCCGCCATGGACTGGATCCAATCCAGGCGCAGTGGATTGATCCTATGCAAGGGGCGAAACTCGCTGTCCATATCCCACCAACGGTGGGCCAGTTCGGAAAATTTGGCTAGTTCGGCCGGATCGGCATTGACGGGAGTACTGTTCATGGATGAATTATCCCTTGGGCTTTTGCCTACCCGGTGCCCTACCAGAAAATGAGGGCGTAAAAAAACCCGCCGCAGCGGGTTTTTGAGTCAACTGGCGTTGACGTCTTACTTGTTCATGCGGGTACCGACCACTTCGATCTCGACGCGGCGGTTCTTGGCGCGACCTTCTTTGGTCTTGTTGTCAGCCACAGGCTGCTTCTCGCCCTTGCCTTCGGTGTAGACGCGGTTCTTTTCCAGGCCCTTGGACACCAAATAGGCCTTCACGGCTTCTGCGCGCTTAACCGACAGCTTCTGGTTGTAAGCGTCGCTACCCACGGAGTCGGTATGACCCACGGCAATGATGACTTCCAGGTTGATGGCCTTGACCTTGCTCATCAGGTCGTCGAGCTTGGCCTTGCCTTCGGGCTTGAGCACAGCCTTGTCAAAATCAAAGAAGGCGTCCGCAGCGTAGTTCACCTTGACGCTCTGGGGCTTCGGAGCCTCAGGTGCCTTGGGCTCAACTTTGGGGGGAGGAGGTGCAACGACCTTGGGTGCCTCTGGGGGAGGAGGGGGGGCAATCCAGCCATCGCAACCGGGGGCTGCGGTAGCAGGCGTCCAGCTGTTATCGCGCCAGCATTGGCCCACGGAGTTCTTCCACACGTCGCCAGCGTTGCTGCGCCAGTTGTGGATTTCTTGCGCGCCCACAGAGGTGACAAGCGCGGCAGCAGAGAGGGCGATGGCGATCCGGTTCAGTAGTTTCATGACGTTCCTTTTGCAAACAGACTGCAGCTGCGCTGCGAAAAAAAATGGACGACCCCGCATGGTTACGGGGTTTAAACCATTGTGCCATAGGCCGGTACAGTTTTGTTACAAGGCCCAAAGCGGTCTAGAAACCGGCCGGAATCACCGGGTTGACTGTTGCCAACTTGCGACAAGCCCGCCCCTTTAGAATGGCAGGTTGTCTCAGGATTCGAGGCCCATACCCCCATGACACAGTTCGCCAAAGAAACCCTACCGATCGCGCTCGAAGAGGAAATGCGCCGCAGCTACCTCGACTATGCCATGAGCGTGATCGTGGGCCGCGCCCTGCCCGATGCCCGCGACGGCTTGAAGCCGGTACACCGGCGCGTGCTGTTCGCCATGCACGAGCTCAACAACGACTGGAACCGGCCGTACAAGAAGTCGGCCCGTATCGTCGGTGACGTCATTGGTAAGTACCACCCACACGGCGACCAGTCGGTGTACGACACCATCGTGCGTATGGCTCAGGACTTTTCCATGCGCCACATGCTGGTCGATGGCCAGGGTAACTTCGGCTCGGTCGACGGCGACAACGCCGCTGCCATGCGTTACACCGAAATCCGCCTGGCCAAGATCGCGCATGAACTGCTGGCCGATCTGGACAAGGAAACCGTGGACTTCGGCCCCAACTACGATGGCTCGGAAAAAGAGCCCTTGGTGCTGCCCACACGTCTGCCCAATCTGCTGGTCAACGGCTCGGGCGGTATCGCTGTGGGTATGGCGACCAACATCCCACCGCACAATCTGAACGAAGTGGTGGATGCCTGCTTGCATCTGCTCCAGCACCCCGACGCCTCGGTGGATGACTTGATGGAGATCATCCCGGCACCGGACTTTCCCACGGCCGGCATCATCTACGGCATCAATGGCGTGAAGGACGGCTACCGCACCGGACGCGGCAAGGTGGTAATGCGAGCACGCTGCCACTTCGAGGACATTGACAAGGGCCAACGCCAGGCCATCATCGTCGACGAGCTGCCCTACCAGGTCAACAAGAAGACCCTGCAAGAGCGCATGGCCGAACTGGTGCATGAGAAGAAGCTGGAGGGCATCAGCCACATTCAGGACGAGTCCGACAAGTCGGGCATGCGCCTGGTGATCGAACTCAAGCGTGGCGAAGTACCCGAGGTGGTGCTCAACAACCTGTACAAGCAGACCCAGCTGCAAGACACGTTTGGCATCAACATGGTGGCCCTGGTCAACGGCCAGCCCAAGCTGTGCAACCTCAAGGACCTGATCGAAGTCTTCATCGGCCACCGCCGCGAAGTGGTGACCCGGCGCACGGTATTCAACTTGCGCAAGGCACGCGATCGCGGCCATGTGCTCGAAGGCCTGGCCGTGGCCCTGGCCAACATCGACGAGTTCATTCGCATCATCCGCGAATCGCCCACGCCGCCCGTGGCCAAGGCCGAACTGATGACCCGCGCCTGGGACAGCAAACTGGTGCGCGAAATGCTCACCCGTACGCGCGAAGACGGCGGCACCATCAATGCCGACGATTACCGCCCGGATGCCCTGGACCGCGCCTACGGCATGCAGGGTGATGGCCTGTACCGCCTCTCCGACACCCAAGCGCAAGAAATCTTGCAGATGCGCCTGCAACGCCTGACCGGGCTGGAGCAGGACAAGATCGTGGCCGAGTACAAGGAAGTCATGGCCGAGATCGAGGACCTGCTCGACATTCTGGCCAAGCCGCAGCGTGTTTCGACCATCATTGCCGACGAGCTGAACCACGTTAAAACTGAATTTGGCCAGACCAAGATCGGTGCCCGGCGCAGCCAGGTGGAGCATTCGTCGTACGACCTGTCCACCGAAGACCTGATCACTCCGACCGACATGGTGGTCACCTTGTCGCACAGCGGCTACATCAAGAGCCAGCCCTTGGGGGAGTACCGGGCGCAAAAACGCGGCGGGCGCGGCAAGCAAGCCACCGCCACCAAGGAAGACGACTGGATCGACCAGCTCTTCATCGCCAACACCCACGATTACCTGCTGGCGTTCTCCAACCGCGGGCGGCTGTACTGGCTCAAGGTGTGGGAAGTCCCGGCCGGTTCGCGTGGTTCGCGCGGACGCCCCATCGTCAACATGTTCCCGCTGGACGAAGGCGAGAAAATCAACGTCGTGCTACCCCTGACCGGCGAGGCCCGCACCTTCCCGTCGGACCGCTTTGTCTTCATGTCCACCAGCATGGGCACGGTCAAGAAGACGGCGTTGGACGAGTTTTCCAACCCGCGCAAGGGCGGCATCATTGCCGTCAACCTCGACGAGGGTGACTTCCTGATTGGCGCGGCCCTCACCGATGGCCAGCACGACGTCATGCTGTTCTCTGACGGCGGCAAGGCCGTACGCTTTGACGAAAACGACGTGCGCCCGCTGGGCCGGGCCGC
>JAYRUL010000006.1:0-46498 GCA_041919095.1 Rhodoferax sp.
GCTGCCAAAGTGCTGGGGTTTTCGGGCAGCTACCTGGCATCTGCCCGCCTGCCACGCACCCTGCAACCGAGCTTGAATCGGCTCGCGTCACTGGCACCCGAGTCGTTCTCCGCCGTGGTGCTCGATGGTGATGAAGTTGTCATTGTGGCGCGCGCCGGGAGTGACCGCAGTCTGTTTACCACGGTCTCCGGTCGAGTCACTGCCTACGGTTTGCACATGGGTGCGCGCCTGCCCGCCCATGCCACCTCTACCGGTCGCGTCTTGCTAGCCGCCAAAACACGCGCCGCGTTCGCGACGTGGATGCGGGGCCGCACCCTGCAGCGCATGACGCCCTTGACCACGGTCGAACCGCGCGCCTTTCGGGCCATGGTGGAACAGGTTCGCCGCGAGGACTATTGCCTCGCCAGCGAGGAGCATGAACTGGGTGTGCACGCGCTGGCCGTGCCGTTGCGCAATGCCAGTGGAACCACGGTTGCGGCACTCAATGCAGTCGCAACACACGGGCGCATTACTGCCGCCGCATCAATACAAAAGGAACTGCTGCCCCTGTTGCAAGACGCCGCGCGCGAGCTGCGTCCCCTGCTGTAACGGCGCAAGAACGCCCCCGTACCTAGTCTTTGGGGCGCAGGTCCCGCACGCGCACCGCTTTGCCCTGGGAGCGAGGAATCGTGCCGGGCTCTTTAACCTGTACCTGGGTAGAAATACCGACCATGGATTTCACATGGTGCGCCACGTCTTTGGCGATGGACGCGTAGGCTTGTACATCGACACCGGGCAGTGCTTCGACTTCAATGGTGACTTCGTCAAGCATGCCCTTGCGCTCCACCACGAGTTGGTAGTGCGCCGTCAGCATCGGGCGCCCGACCAACACGGCTTCGACCTGGGAAGGGTAGACATTGACGCCGCGGATGATCAGCATGTCGTCGCTGCGGCCGGTGATACGCAAAATGCGCATGTGGGTGCGCCCGCAGTCGCACCGGTCGGTAGTCACCCGCGTGATATCGCGCGTGCGATAGCGCAGCATCGGGAGTGCCTGCTTGGTGAGCGTGGTGATGACCAGTTCACCGGCATGCCCCTCGGGCACGGGCATCTGAGTTTCGGGATCCAGCACCTCAAAGAGGAAGTGATCTTCCCAACCATGCAAGCCCGCCTGTGCACTGCACTCACAGGCCACACCGGGCCCCATGATTTCCGACAGACCGTAAATATCGATGGCTTTCAGTCCCATGCGCTCTTGAATCTCGCTGCGCATCGCATTGCTCCAGGGCTCGGCACCAAAGACACCCACTTCCAACGCGCTTTCGCGCAAGTCCACCCCCATTTGCTCAGCGACTTCCACCATGGCCAACGCGTAAGACGGTGTGGCGCACAACACGCGTGGCTTCAGATCCATGATGAGCCCGATCTGGCGCTCGGTCGCGCCGCCCGATACGGGAACCACGGCGGCACCGAGCCGCTCACCGCCATAATGGGCACCCAACCCACCGGTGAACAAGCCATAGCCATAGGCGTTGTGAATCACATCGCGGCTACGCGCGCCGGCGCCGTACAGGGAGCGCGCCATCAGCGACGCCCAATTGTCGATATCACTCTGGGTGTAGCCCACCAAGGTGGACTTGCCTGTGGTGCCGGAGGATGCGTGCAGGCGCACCAGGTCGGCGGTGCTGCGGGCAAACATGCCAAAGGGGTAGTGGTCGCGCAAGTCTGTCTTGAAGGTAAACGGCACGCGATGCAGATCGGCCGGTGTTCGAACCTCTTCAGGAACGACACCAGCTTCCTCCATGCGCTGACGGTGCAACGGTACGTGGTCGTAGGCGTTGCGCAACATGCTGCGCAAACGCTCAAACTGCAAGGTAGCCAGCGCTTCGCGCGGCATGGTCTCGATGGCTGCATCGTAGTACGGGGATTCAAAGTCCGTCTGCACAGCTGCCTTCATGACGTGGGTAGCTCCCATGGTGTCTCCTCGGTTTCGTTATTTGAAAATCTCAGGTGGGCGAGCGAACGCCACGCACGGGTAAGTGCGGCAACGCAAAGCCTTGGTTGTAGGTGGCACGGGTGACCAGGCTGTACTTCACCACCGCACCGCCTACCAGCGCCAGCAAACCACCACCGGCTGCCAGGACCGCTGCAAGGCCTGGGTGGGGAATCAGCAGCGCGAGCACAAGTGCCCCTGACGCGCCCAAGGTTCCTGCAAACAACAGGCTACGACCGCCGGCGTCCAGCGCGGTTCGAGCCCGAGGGGCCAACTGGGGTTGGGCGGCACGGCGGTACAACTGCCATAGCCATTGACGCACCAGCACCAACACCACCAGCAACAGGACCGGCCCGAGTGAAGGTGGTGTTGCCAAAGCCGCCAGGGCGATCCAAAGCCCGCACCCTTCGACCAAACCGGTTGAAAACATGAACGACACCAGCAATCGGGGACGCCACGCTGGAATTCCCCGGGTCGCGGGCAACATGCGGCTTTGGCAGTACAAGAAGGCCATTGCAGACAGCGCCAGCGGCAGCCGTGCCCCGTTGAATCCGATCACGGTGAGCAGACCCAACGGAAACAGGAGCAGCGCAACAAATGCTTCCCGCGACATCCACGAGGTGCGCGGATTAAAGAAAACGTGCAAGGCGCGCAAGGGCCGACCGATCTCCAACCACACGCATAAAAGGCCCACGCCCACGCAGGCCAGCCCTAGCCAGATAGGCCACAGCCCCAGAGCCGGTGCAAAACCACTCAGAATGGTCGCGCAAATGAGCAGCCCACTGCCCACACCGCCGCCAATGAAATTGCCTGCTGCACGCCAGTCCCAGCTGGTCTGCTGCCAAGGATTTGGGCCGTAACTCATGTCTGATCTCCCTTGTCCCAAAGGTAGTGAAAGCCCGGCTTGGTGCCCAACTCTTCGTGCATGCGAAAGCTCTTGTTCTCGGCCAGCAGTGTCGATACATTGCTCTGAGGATCGTCTAGATCACCGAACGCCAGCGCGCCAGCAATGCAGGCATTGACGCATGCGGGAGTCGCGACAGGGTCGACGCCGGGCTTGAGCCCCTGGGCCAAACCCGCGTCGATTCGATCGACACAGAAGGTGCACTTGGTCGCCACGGCCAAGCGGTCTTCGTCGTGGCGTTTTGCTTCGGTTTCAATGGGTTCGCCATACGCAAATTGCGCTTTGTCGGTCTTGTAGCGCGCCTGGTAGGGGCATGCCACTGCGCAGTACGAGCAGCCGATGCACAGGTCATAGTCAATGGTGACAATGCCATCGGTGCGCTTGCGTGTTGCCGTGGTGGGGCAAACCCACATACAGGGGGGATCCTCACAATGCTGGCAGCCCACGGGAACAAAGACCCGCTTGACGTTGGGAAACTCGCCGTACTCCATATCCAACACACGGCGCCATTGCACCTCGGGTGGTGTCGCGTTGGTGTGCTTGCAGGCAGCGGTACAGGTTTGGCACCCGATGCAGCGGCGCAGATCCGCAGTCATGGCCCAACGTGTCATAGGGTGGCCTCCATCTCGGCGGTTCCGAGCATCCCGTGTCTTGGTGTTGAAATGGTCACCTTGTCTCCTTCTTCATGGCTCAGCGCCTGTGCGCCTTGTATGTGTGTCCGCACGCCGTGATCGGGCCTGGTTGAATGTCGCGTGTATCCTTGCGAGCGCCCGTTCCCACCCACGGCCCAAGATTGTTCAACGCTTGCCCGGATGCAACACGCAAGCCACTTCTGGCGGCTCGAACGCGATGGATCCTCGGGATTGCGGGGCAGATTCATTCTAGGTATTCTTGCATCATGATGCAATAATTGATCGGATTTCAACACTATGGCCAAACCCACTCTTTCCAAGGCGCGCACGGGTACGACTCGCAGCCATTCGCGAGCACCCTTGCCCCAGGCTGGGATCACGATACGACCCGTCCAATCGGGCGACCTGGACGCGGTTGTGGAGATCGACAGCCAGGTAACCGGGTTGGAAAAACGCGACTATTGGCGCGCACTGTTTCGCCGGTATGCCAATGCCGCAGCGACCGGACAGCACTTCCTGGTTGCATTGGTTGACCAGCGCATTGCCGGCTTTGTGGTCGGCGAAGTACGCGACTGGGAGTTTGGCTCCCCGCCCTGCGGCTGGGTTTTCGGCATCGATGTACATCCTGAATTGCGCCTCGGTGGCATTGCAACGGGTCTGCTGCAAGCCATCTGCACCGAATTTCGCAAGACCGGCGTCCACACGGTGCGCACCATGCTGGCACGCGACAACACCCTGATCCTGTCGTTCTTTCGCAGCCAAGGCATGATGATCAGCCCCTTCATTCCGCTTGAGATGGACCTGGAACCCTGAGCGCCCTCCGGCACAACCCCCAACGTCTCCCATGAAACTACAACAAAACACACGACTGGCGTTGTACAGCTTGCTGGAATTCGCCTCCAACCCGGAGCGAAAAATCGCGGCTGCCGAAATCGCGGAAAAGTACGATGTGTCATCGCACCATTTGGCCAAAGTGCTAGCGGAGCTTTCGCGAATGGGCATGGTGCAGTCGGTCCGTGGGGTAGGAGGTGGTTACCGCTTCATTGGAAACGCGCGCAGGCTGACGCTCATGGACATCATTTCGCACTTCGAAGACACCCAAATAGCCGAACTCAGTACACGCAACAGCACGCCGGTGGAACGCGCATTGGAGTCCGTGCTCTCCGAGGTCGATGCCATCGCACGGGCTTCCATGAGTTCCATCACACTGGCCACCATGTTGCGCATCGTTGGGCGCAGTGACCACGCTCCATCCCGTCGCACGCCCTCGCCTTGATCATGCTGGTACACCCACACCTGCACGGTTGCACAGGGTTTCCCAACCCCCATCGATTTCCGCCTGCAGGGTGTCGATCTCTTGTTCGGAGAGATTGCGATAGCGCCGCTGCAACGCGAGATAGTCCCCGATCGGCCTGGTCTTGGTGGTGTGGTTGAGGGTATAGCGCGTCCCCTCCTCCACTTCGTAGAGCGGAAATGCACCCGACTCCACTGCATAGCGCGCGGTCTGCAGGCCTGCATCATCCGCAACGCCCCAGCCGTCCATGCACGGTATCAACAGGGTAATGATGCGCGTTCCACGAATGGACTTGGCCTTTTCTACTTTGCGCAGCAGGTCAGGCAGATAGCCTGCCGTTGCAGTGGCTACATACGGGACGCCATGCGCAGCCATGATTTCCGTCAGATTCTTCTTGCGGGACAACTTGCCTGCGGGGGTGGACCCCGTGCGCGCGAAATGGGGAGTGGACGAAGACTTCTGCGCCCCGGTATTCATGTAACCCTCGTTATCCAGGCAGATATACAAAAAGTCCTCGTTGCGCTCTGCTGCCGACGACAGACACTGAAAGCCGATGTCGTAGGTGCCCCCATCACCGGCCAGGACCAACACTTGCGTATCGCGCTTGCCCTTGGAGTCCAGGGCGCGGCGCAGGCCACTGGCTGCGGCAGCGCTGGATTCCAGCGTGGGCTGGTAAACCGGAATACGCAGGGAACTATAGGGTTGAGGGCCGGCAATGATGGCCATGCATGAAGGCGGAATGACTGCCATGGTGTTTTGACCCATGACGGTCAACACATGCCGCACGGACAGCGCATCGATGCAGCCCGGGCAAGCGGCATGCCCGGAGCACAACATCGGCTCTTGCTGGGCAGAAGCAATTGGAATCATGGCGGTTACCTCACCCATTGCGACTCAGCCCGCACCGGGGCATTGCGCGTTTGATTGACGAACTCAACGATATGCTGGGGCGAGACATTTACACCGCCTACGCCAGCCAACAAGCCGTGAATGGTGGGCGTTACTTTTCCGCCATACAGCGCGGCTCGCAACTCCTGGTGCAGGATCCCGCCATGACCGGGAGAATAATTCCGATCCAAAACGACCAGTTCTTCCACGCCCACCAGCGCCTCAGTGATAGCGGCAACGGGAAGCGGGCGAAACAGGCGAATCTTCAGAAGGCCGACTGCCTGCCCGGCGGCGCGCAGCAGATCTACGGCCTCCCGCGCGGTGCCGCACATGCTGCCCAGCGCAACCAGGACGACGGCGGCCCCCTCACAACGGTAGCGTTCTACGACACCATAACTGCGACCGGTGCGCTCGGCCCACTCGCGATCGGCCTGCGCCGTGAGTCCTGGAACCTGGTTCATGGCTTCGCCCAACGCCTGTCGATGTCGGAAGAACATGTCCTGCGTGACCACGTTACCCCAGGACTCCACCTTTTCTGTATCGAGTTTGTGCGGTGGATCAAAAGCGGGGAGATACGCATCGACCAGTTCGGGGGCGGGGACCTGAACCGGCTCCATGGCGTGCGACACATAGAACGCATCCAGATTGACCATGGCGGGCACCAGCACCTGCTCGGCAACCCGGAATGCTTGAATCACGGTGTCCAGTGCCTCTTGGGCGCTTTCTACGTAATACTGGATCCAGCCCGTATCACGCTGTGCCAGGCTGTCTGTCTGATCCGGCCAAAACGCCCAGGGCGACGCCACCGTGCGATTGACGTTGGCCATGACGATGGGTGCGCGCGCCCCACTGGCGTAGTGCAGCAATTCGTGCATCAGCAACAGGCCTTGCGATGCCGTAGCGGTGAACACGCGAGTACCCACCAGCGAGGCGGGAACGCAGGCAGACATGACCGAATGTTCCGACTCCGGCGCAATGATTTCTCCATCAAACTCGCCTTGCGCCTGAAAGGCGGTGATCTGCTCCAACACCGGGGTTTGCGGGGTAATCGGATAGACCGGCACGACACCAGGGCGGGCCAAGCGTGCGCCCCAGGCCACTGCCTGGTTGCCCGTCATCAGCACAGCGGGGGTTGGTTCTTTCATCGCATTTCCTCCTGCATGGCCATGGACCCGGTCGGGCACTCCTTGACGCACATGCCACAGCCTTTGCAATAGTCGGTCAACACGGTGTACCCCTGATCGACCGGTTTGACGGCCATGTCCGGGCAATACACCACGCAGTTGTCACACTGGATGCAAGTCCCGCAGGAAAAGCAGCGCTCGCTCTCTTGCAGTACACGCTCCAGATCCAAGCCCAGTTGCACTTCATCAGACCGTGCCAACCGCTCACCCACCGCGAGCAAGTGCGACGCAGCGCGTGGCGCATGGGGGCGGTAATGGGTGGAAATGGCTGACAAGGGAACCAATGGTTGATCGGCGTCATACCGCTGCACGGACCAAGGTGGATCTGCGGGCGTCTGTTTCCCTTGTTGCAGACACTCGGCGATCGCGAACGCGGCACGTTTACCCATGCCGACCGCTTCGGTCACGAATCGCGCCATGCTGGTCATGTCGCCACCGGCGTAGACCCCTTGCATGCTGGTGGCAAAGTGCGCGTCTGCCAGCAACAACGATCCTCGAACGGAGAGGGCTTGCTCCCAAGCGCTCAGCTCCGGGTCCTGCCCGATGGATGTCACTACCGCATCTGCATCCAGAGAGAAGCCACTGTCGGGTACGGGGCGGATGGTGAATTGACCGCGTTCGGCTCCCGCCTCAAATTGAACCCGAACACACTGCAACACGAGACCGCGGGTTCCGGTCTCGTCGACCTGCTCCAGGCGCGAGCCGCAGACCAGTTCGATGCCTTCCTCCAGGGCCTCCAACACTTCCTCGTGCTGCGCAGGCATCTGGTCACGGGACTCCAACGCCAGCACCGTCACCTGGTGCCCGAGCCTGCGCGCGGTGCGGGCCGCGTCCAGCGCTGCACTACCGCCACCCACAACGACCAGTCGATGGCCTAATTGCAAGGGCTGATCCGCGTTCGCAGCAGCCAGAAAACGCGCACCATCACAAACCCACGGCTTTGCATAATCCAAGTTGGGTAGGCGCTTGCTGCGTCCCGCACCGCAGGCCAGATAAACCGCATCATGGCGGTTGCACAAATCGGTCAGCGCCTGCGCGCTTTCCAGCCGGTGGTTGGTTTGCACGTCGACACCCATGGCCAGAATACGGTTGATTTCGCCATCCAGAACCGATCGTGCCAACCGGTAGGCCGGAATGCCATAGCGCATCACACCACCCAGTTGCGCTTGCGCCTCATAAATCGTGACGGCAAAGCCCAGGCGGCGCAGTTGAAACGCGGCAGACAACCCCGAAGGACCACCACCCACAACGGCAACTTTGCCCAACGTGGCGCTTGGGGGAGCCGCAAACAACCATCCCTGCTGCAATGCTTCATCGCCAACAAACCGCTCAAGCTTGCAGATTGAAAGGGATTCGTCGTATCCAGCACGGTTGCAAGCACTTTCACATGGATGGTGGCAGATACGCCCGGCAATTGCCGGAAAGGGGTTGTGGCGGGTCAGAACCTGCCAAGCCCCCTCAAAATTTCGATCGCGTGCCAGACCAATCCACTCGGCTATGTCGCCGTTGACCGGACAGGCTCCATGGCAGGGTGCAGGCGCTTTGACATGACGGGCCAGTGAAGCACGCCATGTTCCAGTTTTGATGACCGACGTGCTACCCGTCGTCCAAATCGGTGCGATGGGTGCTGGTGCCATGGCTTTGCTTTGTACGGTTGTGTTCATGCGACGCTCCCCAAAAGCTGGTGCTCGGCGCATTGGTACCCCGCATTGCAGGCGGCTGCATTTTCGGCTTGCAGCTTGGGCACACTGGCCATGATGGTCTGGGTGAGCACCGTGAGACTGGGTGCCTCAATCACACGCGCCAACGCGCCCAACAGGGCAGAGTTGACGATGCGCCCTAGACCCTGTTGGCGCGAGATGGTCAAACCATCCACGGCTACGATGCGGCGATCCGGAAAGCCCTTTGCAAATTCCTCAGCACTGCGCGCCGAGTTGACGACGATCAACGTGCGGTTGTCAGCTGCGGCCAGCAGGCGACCTTCCAGCAAGCTAGCGTCGAAACACAGAATGGCGTCGGCGCGTTCAATGTCACAGCGCACGCGAACCGGCTTCTCATCGACCCGAAGGTACGAATTGACGGGGGTACCTCGTCGCGCACCACCGTAGCTCGCAAAGCACTGCACATGCAGACCTTGCGCATGAAACGCTCCCGCAAGCAAGTTGCCGGCGGTTTGCGCGCCTTGACCCCCACGGCCCTGGATGATGATTTCAAGCACTGTCACGTCTCCTCGTGGGTGCCTAGCGCCAGCATCGGGCGGATGCAAGACCCCATCGTTTGTTGAATCCAGTTTCTCGACTGGTTGGCTGCAAATCTACGCCTGACCGTGACATTTTCCTAATTGATTGTTAGGATTTGCGACATTCATGCCGTGAATGAGTAGCGATGTCGAAACAACCTAATTTCCGCCAGCTGGACCTCAACCTGCTCAGGGTGCTGTGCACGGTCTACCGACTGGGCTCGGTTACCCAGGCGGCCCACCAGCTATCCCTGTCGCAACCCGCCACCAGCAACGCGCTTGGACGCCTGCGTAGCTTCTTCGACGACCCGCTTTTTGTGCGCTCACCCCACGGGCTGCATCCCACTCGCAAAGCCCAGCGCATCGTTCCAAGCCTCATTGCGCAGTTGTCCATGCTGGAGTCCACCGTGACGGCGACGGACGGTTTTGAACCTGCACACGCTTCAATGCAATGGCGGTTGTCGACTTCCGATCTGGGCGAAATGATGTTCTTGCCACGGTTTGCGCAGGCGCTGCGTGAGCAGTCACCGCGAAGCCAGGTCTCCAACGTAGCGGTCGATGCATCGCGGGTGCCGTCCGCGTTGGATGCGCATGAAATTGACCTGGCCATCGGTATCTTGGCTGCCGGTCCCGACTCTATTGCCAGCGAGTTGCTGTTTCAGGAGCATTTTGTCGGCATCACGGCCCGGGATTGGCGTCCATCGGTGGGCCGCGTCGGACCCCGACTCAGTGCCCGCCAGCTGGGCACCACGGCTTTGGCGGTTGCTGCGCCCGCCGCTACGTTTCATGACAGTGTGGAGGGGATGCTCGCCAAGCTCAAGCTCACCGACAACATCGTTGTTCGGGCGCGGCATTACGGAGCACTGCCCGACTTGGTTACCCGCAGTGATCTGATGGCCATCGTGCCGCAGATGTACGCCAACTCCCTGACACCGAGCTATCCGATCCGGACTTGGGAGTTGGCCGACCACGGCCCGCAGTACAGCGTTCGGATGCTATGGCATCGAACCGCCACCCACAACCTCTCGCACACCTGGTTGCGTGGAGTCATCCGTGGCCTTTTTGCCCGACCCGGGGAGGTGAAACCCGCATTGCCTTCCCAAAAACAAGCACTATAGTGCATGCATTCTTAAAATGGCCGAGTCGTAGTGCATCAAACTGCAGACTGCGCGCCTGAAATGTACTAATACGGATAAGGACTCCCCCATGGGCACCAACGATTTGGCACTACAACGCGCCATCGAAGTACCGGCCCAGGACGCCAGCGCGTGCGCGTTGGCCGACTACCGACTAGACGACAACTTAGCCGCCACAGCGGGGCGCATACTGATTTCCGGTACCCAGGTACTCGTTCGCCTTCCCTTAATGCAGGCGCAACTCGATCAAGCACGCGGCTGGAAGACCGCAGGGTTCGTATCAGGCTACCGGGGCTCGCCGTTAGGTGCGGTCGATCAGGCACTGTGGAAAGCACAAGCGCTTCTGGATCAACACCACGTGCGTTTCATGCCCGCCATCAACGAGGAACTGGGCGCAGCAGCCTGCTCTGGCACGCAGCGTGTTGCCAGCGACCCGCAGCGGCTCCATGAAGGCGTGTTTGCGCTCTGGTATGGCAAGGGGCCCGGCGTCGATCGCGCCGGTGACACGCTGCGACATGGCAATGCCTATGGATCGTCCGAGCGCGGCGGCGTCTTGGTCGTTGCCGGAGACGATCACGGATGCGTTTCCTCCGGCATTCCCTTTCAAAGCGACTTGGCCATGCAGGCCTGGAGCATGCCCGTCGTGCATCCTGCCAATATCGCCGAGATGATTGAATTCGGATTGTTCGGTTGGGCGCTTTCACGCTTTAGTGGTACATGGTGCGGTTTTATTGCCTTGTCAGAAACTGTTGAGGGGACCGCAACGGTCGATCTGGACGCCTTGCGACTGCAGTTTGATGAGCCTGTGGACTACGCGCGCCCGGCCGGGGGACTGCACTACCGGCTGCACGACTTGCCCGGATTGGGCATCGAATCACGCCTGGCTGCCAAGTTGGACGCCGTACGCGCGTTTGCCTATGCCAATCCGATTGATCGCTGGATTCTCCCCACCCCCCAGGCCACGGTAGGCATCATCACGTGCGGCAAGGCACACCTCGATCTGCTGGAGGCCTTGCGTCGCCTGGAGCTTTCCCTGCCAATGCTCGCCGCTGCGGGCGTTCGGATTTACAAGGTTGGCTTGGTTTTTCCCCTGGAGCCGCGGCGACTGGAGGAATTTGCACAAGGCTTGCAAGAGATTTTGGTGGTGGAAGAAAAGGCCCCCGTTGTAGAGAACCAGCTGCGCGAGCGCTTTTACAACCGCCGTGATGACGCGCGGCCCACCATCCTTGGCAAATTGAATGCACTCGAAGAGCCCTTGTTGTCAGCGCTGGGGGAGTTGCGCCCTTCCCGCATCATGCCCGTGCTGGCCCAATGGCTGGCCCTCCATTTCCCGGCATTGGATCGGCGCTCCTTGGTTCCGGCATTTGTCGCGCCGGTCATGCTGTCCAATGTGGCCGACAGAACCGTTCGCATGCCCTACTTCTGCGCCGGATGTCCGCACAATCTTTCGACGTGTGTCCCTGAAAAATCCCAGGCCAGCGGTGGTATCGGCTGCCATGCCATGGCAGGCTGGATGGACCGAAACACGACGTTTCCGCAAGTACCCATGGGAGCCGAAGGTGTTGATTGGGTCGCGCAATCGCGGTTCACGCAGCAATCCCATCGGTTTCAGAACATGGGCGATGGCACCTACTCCCACTCGGGCTATCTGGCCATCCGCCAGGCTGCAGCCGCTGGTGCCAATATCACCTACAAAATTCTGTACAACGACGCCGTCGCCATGACGGGGGGCCAACCAGTGGATCGGCGGTTATCCGTGCCCGAAATCGCACGCCAAGTGCAAGCCGAAGGTGTGCAACGCATCGCAATCGTGACGGAACGCGCGCAGCAATGGCATGCGCAGCAGGCATTGTTTCCACCGGGCACCAGTTTTCATGCCCGCACGGAACTCGACCAGGTGCAGCAATCCTTGCGCGAAACGACGGGCGTCACCGTGCTGATCTTTGACCAGGTCTGCGCAACCGAGCTGCGCAGACGGATCAAGCGCGGACAGGCAGCTGCGCGTACGACCCGCGTTTTCATCCATCCGGAATTGTGTGAAAACTGCGGCGACTGCACGGCCGTCTCCAACTGCGTTGCCATCCGCCCACTGGCGACTGCCCTGGGGCGCAAGCGCCATATTGACCAAACCATTTGCAATCAGGACCTTTCATGCCTGCGGGGCGTATGCCCCGCCATGGTGACGCTCGAAGGCGCACAACTTCGCAAGAAACTGGGTGCGGGGCTCTCAGCGCAACGGGTTGCGCAGGCCATTGCCAGCTTGCCAACGCCGCCGGCGTGGACGTGGCGTGCTCCCTATGACCTGGTCATCACCGGTGTGGGAGGAACCGGCATCATCACCGTCGGCGCTTTGGTTGCCACGGCGGCACATTTGGAGGGAAAGAGCGCGTCGGTGCTGGACTTTATGGGGTTCGCCCAAAAAGGCGGCTCCGTCATTGCATTTGTTCGATTGGCCGACAGCCCTTCGCTGCTGAACCAGGCACGCATCGACACCCAGCAAGCCGACGCCATGATCGTGGGAGATCTGGTGGTGGGGGCCAGTGCCAACGCCCTGCAATGCGCTGCGCGAGGACGTACGCGTGCAGCCGTGAACCTGCATCAGATACCGACGTTTACGTTCGTGCATGAACCGGACGCGCAACTGCACGCCAGCGCGCTGCTGGACAAGATCGTGGATGCGACTGGCAACCAGGACGTTCGCACCTGCGATGCCCAGGCCTTGTCCGAGCAGTTGTTCGGTGACACCCTCACCGCCAATGTCTTGTTGCTCGGCTTTGCATGGCAACAGGGCTTGATTCCCTTGTCGCTTGCTGCGCTGGAGCGCGCAATCGAACTGAACGAAGTAGCAATCGCAGCAAACAAGCTGGCTTTTGCGTGTGGGCGACTTGCGGCCGCCGCACCTCAAGCTCTGGACGACCTATTGCAGGGGCATGGCGCAACCGTTGTCCCGACCGATCCGGCGGACCTCGATGTACCTGCATTGATCGAACTTGGCATCCATCAGCTGCGAGACTATCAGGGTGCGGCGCTTGCAGACCAGTACCGCCAATTCGTTCAGACAGTCCAAGCAAGCGAATCAGCTTTGCCCTTGTCCGAAGCCCAGTCCTATCCGTTGACTCGGGCCGTTGCATTTCATTACGCACGCCTGTTGGCTTGCAAGGACGAGTACGAAGTAGCCCGGCAGTACAGCAACGGATCGTTGGAAGCCGCTTTATCCGAGCACTTCAGCGGAAACTACACGGTTCACTACCACTTCCTGCCGCAGTACCTGCGTACATCCACCCAAGATCCGTCTGCGCGTGGCACCAAGCGACAGTTTGGACCGTGGATGCGCCAGGGTTTGCGATGGATCGCC
This sequence comes from Rhodoferax sp., assembly GCA_041919095.1. Classification (GTDB taxonomy): domain Bacteria; phylum Pseudomonadota; class Gammaproteobacteria; order Burkholderiales; family Burkholderiaceae_C; genus Allorhodoferax. The sequence continues at coordinate 13,605 of JAYRUL010000006.1, forward strand.
GGCTTGCGTGGTTTGCGCGCCGGCCCCTGGGATCCGTTTGGCTGGAGCGCACTGCGTCGCCAAGAGCGCGCGGTGGCCCAAACATACCGAGCATGGTTGGAACCCCATCTCGCCAATCTGACACCCCAGAAGCACGCGGTACTGGTCCAGATTGCCCAGTCGGCTCAACAGGTTCGTGGCTACGGTGAGGTACGAGCGCAAGCCGTACAGCGCATGCAAAAAGAGTCTCAGTCACTCCTCCGGTCCATCAGCAGCTCCTGACACCCGGCCGCAGGAGAAACAATGCAATGGATTCGACAAGGAGTCGACTTTTCGGCAGCTAGAATAGAAGGCTTGGAAGCTTGGCCGAGCGGTTTAAGGCACCGGTCTTGAAAACCGGCGATGGGGAAACCCATCCGTGAGTTCGAATCTCACAGCTTCCGCCACCGATCCAGGTTGCCGTTCAAAACGCCACTGCGGCACCATTTGTTAAGACGCTGAGCGCCTGCTCGAGATCGGCCTGCAAATCTTCTACAGCCTCTAAGCCGGTTGAAAAGCGCACCAAAGCTCCCTGTGCCAGGTGTTGGGGCCACGCGGTTCGCATACTGCCAATGTCGTAGGGAACAACCAGACTGATGGGGCCTCCCCAGCTATAACCCAGACGAAAAAGTTGCAACGCATCACAGAAGGCGTCCACTTGCGCCTGGGCATACCGCGGGTGAAAGACCACACTGAACAATCCTGCTGCACCCCCGATGCCATTCACACACAGGCTTTTCCAGAACCCGTGTCCCGGCGAGTCTGGCAAGGCGGGATGGAGTACCTGCGCAAAACAAGCTTGTGATTGGCACCAGCGTGCCAACGCGCGCGCGCGCGCATCGTGCGCTTGGTACCGCAGCGCCACACTGGGCAAGGCACGCAGCACCGCCTCGGCGTCATTGGCCCCCACGCCCATTCCTAAGCGCATGTGGGTCAGCTTGATGCGCAGGTGCAGGCTGGAGTCGCGTGTGACGACGCTGCCCATCAACACATCCCCTCCGCCACTGGGATACTTGGTGAGGGCATGAACCGAAACGTCAACACCAAACCCGGGCTCTTGCTCGGGCAACAGGTCAAACGGCTGAAAGGCCAAGCCCGCGCCCCAGGTGTTGTCCAATGCAACCCGGACACCGCGTCGGCGCGCCATGCGTACCAACCCCACCAGATCCGGAAACTCCAAGGTCACCGATCCGGCGGCTTCCACCCACACCAGAGCGGTCCGGTCGGATAGTTTGTCCGCCAGATCTTGGGGGGACATGGGGTCGTAGAAGCGATGGGCAATGCCCCACGCGCGCAGCTCACCCTCGGCCAACGCCTTGTTGGGTCCATAAGCGTTGTCGGGTAGCAGAACTTCATCGCCGCACTTGAGCAGAGACAAAGCTACCAAAGCGATGGCCGCCAGACCGCTTGGAGCCAACACGCATTGCACGCCACCTTCTAAGGAACACAACCGTTCTTCCAACGCATAGGTCGTTGGAGTTCCATGCAGTCCATAGGTGTAGGCGGTCTTGTCTTTCCACTCACGACTGCGCATCGCTGCAACACTGGGAAAGAAAACGGTCGAGGCCTTGAAGATTCCGGGTTGCGGTGCGTCAAATCCACCAGGAGCCACATAGGGGTGGTGGATGAGATTGGTAATGGATTGCACCATGGAGCCAGCGCTCAAACGCTCCACTTCTGAATCAGTTGCGCCGGGCGCATGGCGTCATAGCTTTCAAACGGCTGGTGAATCCAGGGATTGGATGGCAGAAATTCCACCGAGTAATCGGGTGTAAACGTGGAAATGGCTTTGGTCCAGATGACTGCGCTGCGCAACTCGGTGATGGGGGCGTAGTTGTTCTTGAGCTGATGGATGACCGCGTTCAGTGTTTTTCCAGAATCGGCCAGGTCGTCGACCAACAGTACCTTGCCCGCGATCTCACCTTTGGGCGTTGTGATGTAACGGGCAATGTCGAGGTTCCCCTGCTGCGTACCGGCTTCTGCGCGGTAGGAGCTGGTGGACATGATGGCCAGGGGCTTGTCAAACACGCGCGAGAGAATGTCACCAGGGCGCATCCCGCCGCGTGCCAGACACAAGATGGTGTCGAACTCCCACCCCGACTGGTAGACCTTGATGGCCAGTTTTTCGATCAGATTGTGGTATTCGTCGTAACTGACGTAGAGATGCTTGCCGTCTTCTGTCAACATGAGTTGCTCCTATTTTGATAGCTGCTTACGCTTTATCTATAAGGGCTAAAGCAGTATTTGACCATTAAAAACACAACAAACTAGTCGGCAAGAAACGGATGACGCATCAGGATGGTGTGATCACGATCGGGGCTGGTGGAAACCATGTGAATCGGAACGCCGGTGACTTGTTCGATGCGCTGAAGGTACAGCCGTGCTTGCACCGGTAGTTTGTCGTACTGCGTCACGCCAACCGTGCTTTCCGTCCATCCTTCCAGACTCTCGTAGACCGGTTCGCAGCGCGAAATCTCGTCGGCTCCCATCGGAAGGATGTCGATGAGGTCACCGTCAAGACGGTAGCCCGTGCACAGCAGGAGTTCTTTCAATCCATCCAGAACATCGAGCTTGGTGATGCAAAGACCCGACAGGCCGTTCACTTGCGCCGAGCGCTTGAGCAATGCTGCATCAAACCAGCCGCAGCGCCGTGATCGACCGGTAGTGACTCCCTTTTCCGCACCCACCGTACTCATGTGGTATCCAGGCGTCCCCTCTCGCTCCCAATCAAGCTCCGTAGGAAAAGGTCCACCACCAACCCGGGTGCAATAGGCCTTGGTAATACCCAAGACGTAATGCAGCATGCCAGGGCCTACGCCAGACCCTGCCGCCGCGTTGCCCGCCACGCAGTTGCTGGAGGTGACATACGGATACGTTCCGTGGTCGACGTCCAGCAGGGTCCCCTGCGCGCCTTCGAACAACAAGTTGGCTCCATGGTGGTGGGCTTCGTTGAGTTCACGCGAAACATCCGCCATCATGGGTTTGATCAGTTCCGCATGCTGCATGGCTTCGGAATACACGGCGTCAAAAGAAACCTCACCGCCCACGATATAGGGCTTTAAAGCCTCGCCAAAGGTGAAGCTGCGCGAGCCCAGAAAACTAGTCAGCACGTGGTTGTGCAGATCCAGCAAATCGCGCAGCTTGGTAGCAAACCGCTGCGGATACTTCAGATCTTGCACACGCAGCGCGCGCCGTGCGATTTTGTCTTCGTACGCCGGACCAATCCCACGCCCAGTGGTGCCGATTTTTTCGGTGCCGCCTTGTTCGCGCGCAGCCTCTCGCGCAACATCCAACGCAGCATGAAACGGCAAAATCAGCGGACAAGCTTCACTGATACGCAGGCGGGAGCGTACCTCAACGCCTGCACGTTCCAAGCCCTCTATTTCCTCCAGCAGTTTTGCCACGGACAGGACCACGCCATTGCCGATGTAGCATTTGACGCCAGGGCGCATGATGCCGCTGGGAATCAGGTGCAATGCCGTTTTGACGCCATTGATGACCAAGGTATGGCCGGCATTGTGACCTCCTTGAAAGCGCACAACGCCTTGGGAGCTCTCCGTGAGCCAGTCCACCAGCTTACCTTTGCCTTCGTCACCCCATTGCGTCCCGACGACGACGACGTTTCGCCCTTTGGTTACATTCATTTGGAAAATTCTCAGATAGCCTGCACCACCCATTGGCCATCCACTTGCATCAAGCAACGGTCGCAATGGAACTCTTCAATCTCACTCTCGTGACCCGGCAACACACACACCACAGTTTCACCCGCATTGCGCAGGGTGGAAATGGTGGCACGTAACTGCGCATCTTCAGCCCAAGGCGCACGAATGGCGGCTCGCAATGGCTGCGGTTGCGCCACGCCCACCAGCGTCTTGATGTCCAGACTGAAGCCCACAGCCGGACGCTTGCGCCCAAATACTTCGCCCACTTCATCGTAGCGGCCACCGCGTGCCAGTGCATCGGCAACGCCCGGTACATACACCGAAAACATGGCACCACTGTAGTAAGCGTATCCCCGCATATCGGCTAAATCGAACGACACCTGCACGCCTTGCAAATGTCCAGACAGCCACTCGAGTTGGTCCAACGCACTGGTAATGGCGTCCAGCTTCGGCAAACTCGAGCGCGCTTGCGCCAGCACCGTCTCGTCGCCGTACAACTGAAGCAGAGTCACCAGTGCCTGCACAATGGCAGCAGGCGCGTCTTGGAGCAATTCACGAACCTGGGCTGCGTCCTTGGCTGCAAGGGCCGCATGGAGAAGCTGCAGCGTTCCAGGCTGCAGTCGCAGACCATCCAGCAAGGCGCGAACGATGCGCGCGTCTGCCAAGTCCACCGTCAGGGAGGGCACCTTGACTGATTGCAAGGCATCCAACGCCAGAGTCACAATCTCAAGGTCCGCCTCCAGTCCGCCATGGCCATAGATTTCAGCACCAAACTGCAAAGGCTCTCGTGTCGCATGGGGTCCACGTGGGCGAGTGTGCAAGACGGGGCCGCAGTAGCACAACCGGGCAACGCCACTGCGGTTGAGGAGATGGGCATCGATCCGCGCAACCTGCGGCGTGCAATCGGCACGCAGTCCCATCATGCGCCCGGACAACTGATCGACCAGCTTAAACGTTTGCAGATCGAGTGCCTCGCCCGTACCTGACAGGAGCGACTCGAGGTGCTCCAACATGGGCGGCATCACCAACTCGTATCCGTAGCACCGCGCTACGTCAAGCAAGTCTCTACGGATTTCTTCGATGCGGCGCGCTTCTGAGGGCAGCACATCGGCAATGTGATCGGGTAGGACCCAGGCTGACATGAATGTGGAGGCGGCTATTAAAACCGTGATTTTACCGGGCTCCGAAGGCAGCTTTGCTTACGTCGAGGTGGGAATCTTGGACTGGGACGTTGGCACTAGGGTGCCAACCACCACAGAAGCACCAACCCACAAAGAATGCTGACAAATCCGAAAAACCGAATCTGACCGTCTTTCAAGCCAACTAGCTGCGCAAACATCCGGCGCCACCCTTGTGGATTAACAAAGGGCAACACCCCCTCCAACACAAAGACCAGCGCCAAAGCCAGCCAAAAGGTTTCGGCGTCCAAGCTTACTTCTTTGCACCTGCGGCCGTACCACCGCCACTTCGCATGACTTTGAAGTACTCCGAAGCAGCCGGATCAATCACCATCAAATCACCCTTGTTGGCCAGGCTGCTTTTATACGCTTCCAGGCTGCGGTAAAACTGCGCGAATTGGGGATCGCGGCCAAACGCGTCTGCATAAATACGCGCGGCCTCCCCATCGCCCTCACCCTTTGTCTTTTGGGCATCTCGGTAAGCATTGGCGATAGTCACTTCGCGTTGGCGATCCGCATCCGCACGAATCTTTTCTCCCTCAGCTGCGCCGGTGGAACGCAGTTCGTTTGCGACCCGTTTACGCTCGGCCTCCATGCGTCGGTATACCGACTCCGTAATGGCTTCCACGTAATCGACCCGGGTGATGCGGACATCAACGACATCAACGCCCCAAGGCTTCTGGCCCCGAACCTTGGTCAATACCTCTTGTTTCACGGCCGCCATCAAATCTTCACGCTTGAGTGACAGCAGCTCTTTGACGGTACGCTTGTTGATTTCTTCCTGAAACGCATTTCTAACCACGCGATTGAGTTGGCTGGCTCCCGCACTTTCGTTCAAGCCGACGTTACGGATGTACTCCGTTGGCTCTGTCACGCGCCAACGGACATACCAATCGATGACAACACGCTGTTTTTCGGCGGTCAGCATGGGCTCGGCATCGGTGCTGTCCAACGTCAAAAGCCGCTTGTCGATGTAAGAGACCGTGTTGAACGGAGGTGGTAACTTGACACTCAAACCCGGTTCGGTAATCACGTCTTTGATTTGACCAAGCGAATAGACCACACCAAATTGGCGCTGATCCACCACAAACAAGGTAGAGCTTCCCAGCGCAATCAGCACCAGCAACGAAGCAACAAAAAATCCGATACGGTTCATGACTTTCCTTTACCGCGAATCACGCTCACGACCGCGGGCTGCGTCACGTCCGCGCACATCCGCCGTACTGACAGTGGGTTGACTCGACATCAATCCGCTTGAAACACTTCCACCTGCAACGGTGGGCGATGCTGCAGTCTCGTTGCCTGCACTTGCTTGCATCAGCTTTTCCAGGGGGAGGTACAGCAGATTCGATCCTTGCCGCGAGTCCACCAAAACTTTGGTTGCGTTGCTGTAGATCTGTTGCATGGTGTCAAGATACATGCGGTCACGGGTCACCTGCGGGGCCTTTTGGTATTCGGCCAAGACCGAGCGGAATCGCTGAGCGTCACCCTGGGCCTGGGCAATGACGCGCGCCTTGTAGGCTTCCGACTCTTCTTTCAATCGAGAAGCAGTACCCACTGCTCTCGGGATCACGTCATTGGCATAGGCTTGTGCTTCGTTCTTAGTCCGCTCCCGCTCCTGACCCGCCTTCAACACATCATCAAATGACGCCTGTACCTGTTCCGGTGGTCGCACCCCACCCTGCTGCAGGTTGATACCAACGATTTCAATGCCGACCTTATAACGATCCAAAATCGCCTGCATCAAGGTTCGTACCTTCGGTGCTATTTGGTCCCGCTCCTCAGAGAGGGCAGCATCCATTTTCATTTTGCCCAGAACCTCTCGGACTGCTGTCTCTGCGGCTTGGACAACTGCCTGCTCGGGATTCTTGCTTTCAAACAGGAATGCGCGTGCATCATTCAAGCGGTACTGGACGGCAAACTTGATATCCAGAATATTCTCATCTTCCGTCAACATCGCAGACTCGCGTAGCCCGGTTGCCTTCAGAATCGTGTCGCGCCCGACGTCCACCGAACGGATCTGGGTCACGAACACCATCTCATGCTTTTGGATCGGGCTGGGTAAGCGCCAATTGAAGCCAGCTCCTACCGTACCCTTGTATTTGCCAAACTGGGTAATTACCGCTTGCTGGCCTTCTTGAACAATGAAAAAACCAGTTGCCAGCCAAATCAAGACGAGTACACCCGCAATCAGTCCGGCACCCATGCCAGCGTTGCGCATATCGGGCTGAAAGCCTCCACCGCTGCCACCCCCTTGCGGACCGGGCTTACCGAATAGCCCACTTAGCTTGCGATTGAAGTCACGCCAATATTCATCCAAATCGGGCGGACCGGATTGGGAGGATGTGGGGCGGGCACCCCATTCTGACTGGGGCTTGGAAGTGGGCGGCTCGGCAGGGGCATCGCCTTGTGGTTTTGTCGGCTCTGCAGATTTGTCGTCACCGCGTCCCCAGCGTGGGTCATTCAGATTGAATACACCCAGGAATCGTTTCAGCCAGGCACCTGTAATCGAAGGATGAATATCGTTTTTCATAGCATTTTTGATTTCAAGCCCCATTGTGCCTAATCAGTGGCCATCCCCATCTGACGAGGGGGAATGGATCGTTGTGGGATCGCCGAGGTTATCAATGGCGGATGACGTCAATTGCGCCAAACGAGAACGAAGCAGTGGCAGGCCATCGCCGCTTCGCGCGCTCACGAAGACCCTCGGAACTTGGACGCCTTCGACTTCGTAAACATCTTCCATTTTTCGAGGCATCTGCTCGGGAAGCAGGGCGTCCACCTTATTGAAGACCAGCAACTGGGGGATCTGGTCAGCACCTATCTCCTGCAAGACTTTTTGCACCTGTGCCATTTGCTCTGCAAACTGTGGATTGCTGGCATCTACCACATGCAACAGCAAGTCTGCATCAACGGCCTCTTGCAAGGTTGCCTGAAAGGCATTCACCAATCCATGCGGCAGATCCCGGATAAATCCAACCGTATCCGACAAGGAAACGCTTCGCAATGCATCACCCAAGTAAAGTTGACGAGTGGTCGTATCGAGTGTCGCAAAGAGTTGATCGGCCGCATACGCTTGCGCTTTCACCAGGGCATTAAAGAGTGTGGATTTCCCCGCATTCGTATACCCGATCAAGGAGATATTGAATGCATCACGGCGTTCACGCTGACGGCGCTGCGTTTGCCGCTGCTTTTTCACCTTATTCAGCCGCTCTTTGGTGCGCTTGATCGTCTCGGCAATCATGCGGCGGTCCAATTCGATCTGTGCCTCACCCGGACCGCCACGCATGCCGATCCCCCCGCTTTGCCGCTCCAGGTGAGACCATCTCCTGACTAGACGGGTGCTGAGATACTGAAGTCGCGCCAACTCAACCTGTAATTTGCCTTCATGGCTGCGTGCTCGCTTGGCAAAAATATCCAGAATGAGGAAGGTACGGTCATTCACGGGCAAACCAAGCTCGCGCTCCAGATTGCGCTGCTGACCCGGGCTCAGACTTTGGTCAAACAGGACTTCCTTGGCACCGGTTTGAACCGCGAGAAGTTTGATCTCTTCGACTTTGCCCGACCCTACGAACAGCGCAGCATCGGGAGCTTTGCGTTTGCAGGTCAATCTTCCGACTGGAAGGAGACCCGCTGACTGCGCAAGCAGCCCGAGTTCTTCCAATTCCCCATCGAAATGGGGCTCACCAAAATCCACGCCCACCAAGACCACAGGCGCACGGGAGGTATCTCGAACGGTGATCAAATTAGAACGCCACCGTCTGCATCATGATTCGCCACTTAAATGCGTTCGTTCAACGATAGCGATTTAATTGGAAGTAGTTTCGTCTTGATTGATGCTCGCAACGTTCACGGCACGCCCGGGAACAATCGTCGAGATGGCATGCTTGTAGACCATCTGGGTAACTGTGTTTCGCAGAAGCACGACATACTGGTCAAATGACTCGACCTGCCCTTGTAATTTAATCCCGTTCACCAGATAAATCGACACCGGAACATGCTCACGGCGGAGGATATTCAGGAAGGGATCTTGTAATAGTTGGCCTTTGTTGCTCACGATATTCTCCGTGTTCAAGTAATGAGTAGGGGTAGACGATACCACAGTCTATACACCCAGCTTGGGACGCTCTGTATTGATCCTCAATATCTAAGGCATGCCGTCAAGGCTCGTCCGCATTTGCATAGGGGTTGTGGGCGGACTTCATTTGAATGCGCAGTGGCGTTCCCACCAAATTGAAGGCCTTGCGAAAGCGCCCTTCCAAGAATCGTTTGTAGGCCTCCGATACATGCTCCAGCGAATTCCCGTGGATTACGATTACAGGAGGGTTCATGCCGCCTTGGTGTGCATAACGCAGTTTGGGTCGATAGGCCCCGGTTTTCTTGGGTGTTTGGAACTGCACGGCTTCAAGGAGCAAACGCGTCAATACAGGTGTCGGCATCTTGCAGTTAGCCGAACGATAAGCCTGCAAGATCGAATCCCAAAGCGGAGCTAGTCCTTGGCGTTTGCGCGCGGAGATCAGGTGTAGCGAAGCAAACTTAAGAAAGGCCAATCGGGTTTCGAGGGATCGCTTGACCAATTCCCTTTGGTAGTCGTCGACGGCGTCCCATTTATTGACGGCCAGTACAACGGCTCGACCTGTCTCCAAAATGTAGCCAGCAATATGCGCATCCTGATCTGTGACGCCTTGCGTCGCGTCAATGAGCAGCAGAACCACGTTTGCAGACTCAATCGCTTGCAGGGTTTTCACGACCGAGAACTTCTCGATAGCCTGGAACACTTGCCCCTTCTTGCGCAACCCGGCTGTATCAATCAGGTCAAAACGTTGTCCTTTGTGCTCAAACGGCACAGAAATTGCATCTCGTGTGGTGCCAGGGAGATCAAATGCAACCAAACGCTCCTCACCCAGCCATGTATTAATCAATGTCGATTTGCCGACATTGGGACGGCCCGCTACTGCAAGACGGATCGCACTATTTACGGTCACCGCATCATCTGCATCTTGTTCGGGTAGCGCCAACACCGCCAATGCGCGCTCGAGCATCGATCGAACGCCTTGCCCATGCGCTGCCGCAACCGGCAAGACCTCCCCCAGGCCCAACTCAAAGAACTCCGCAAGCTGTGTACCTTCTTGCATGCCTTCCGCTTTGTTGGCAACCAAAATGCAGGGTTTCCCAAGTTTGCGCAAGTAACCGGCGATTTCGTGGTCTTGCCCAGAAAGTCCTGCGCGTGCGTCAACCACGAATACAACCACATCTGCTTCTGCAACGGCTTGACGGGTCTGTTTCGCCATCTCCATGTAGATGCCACTGCTCGCATCGGGTTCAAATCCACCCGTGTCGATGACTATGAACTCCCGTTGTCCCAACCGTCCGTTCCCGTAGTGACGATCACGTGTGAGTCCCGCAAAATCTGCAACGATCGCATCCCGACTCTTCGTGAGCCGATTAAACAATGTGGATTTACCGACATTGGGCCGCCCGACGAGGGCGAGGACGGGTTTCATCACAGTCGGTCTCCCGGTTTATTCAGACTTAAACCCGAAGATGCCACCCCGCTGCGTGACCGTAACCAGCGTTGACCCTGCAAGAACCGGCGTCACCACGATCGGCGAACCATCGGTCATCACGCGGTTCTGCGTGGTACCACCGTCTCGTGACAAAAAATGAAGCATGCCTGAATCATCGCCGACGACAATCGACTGTCCCAGAACGGCCGGAGCCGTCAGGCGGCGATAGCGCAACGCCTCCGACATCCACAGCCGATCACCATCAGTGCGCTTCCAGGCGACAACGTTTCCATCCTGCTCGGTGCCAAAGATCAGGTCCCCATCACCATCGAGTCCGGTGGAGCCGTTCGCAGCCTTGCTCCAAAGCAGACTCCCACGGGCAGCATCTACGCAGCCCACCGAAGACTGAAATGCGCGTGCGCATACCTGGTCCGCCTTCCGACTGATGCCGGACACCAAGTCGACCAAGCGTTCAACCTCATTCGTGCCACGGCTGTTGGCGACTTGAGCCTCCCAGCGGATCTTTCCGTTTTGGGGTTGCAAACCGACTAGTCGCCCACCGAGACCCACCACAACGGTTTCACCAACCGCAAGAATGATTCCGGGCTTGCCCAGCGCCAGTGCATCACCCGAACGCGGGTGCGTCCACAATTTGCGTCCACTTTGCGCATCGAACGCGGTGACCGAGCGATCTGCGGAAAGTACGAAGACACGCGCGCCAGCGACCAATGGCGCGGTCAACGTCAAAGCAGTCAGCTTTTGGCGCCAAATCTCTTTGCCACCATCCAGATTGATTAACTCACCGTCGCGGCTGACAACCGTTGCATAACGTCCGTCGCTGCCCACTCCTGCCGCCAACTTGACGCCAAGATTCACACGCCACAAGTCACCACCAGTTCGTGCATCAATGGCTACTACAGCCCCATCGGAACCAGCGAGATACACCAAGTTGCCGACCACACGAGAGACGAGCGGAAACTCCACCGACCCGATATTCGCCGACCATGCCAAGCGCGCGCCCACCGTTGCCGGGTTGGGCCCAAGATCAGAAGGCTTCGGTCGCTTGGAGTTCGCACAGCCTGCCAATCCGGCCAATGCAACAACTGATACCAGGGCGAGCGAACCGAAACGGCGTATCACAGCGAGATTCACGACACCCCCTCTGCTTTGCTAACAACTTTACTTACTTCCGGATCAACGCCCATTGCATTTAGCTTCACGATAACAATCCGCCGATAGGGCGATTGTTCCTCCATGGACGAAAAGGCTCGTTGGTACTCCGTCTTGGCTTGTTCATGCTTGCCCTGGAGGATGTAGACATCGCCGCGACGATCTGACGCCAACGCGTCAAAGGCCGCAGGCAACGACTCCAAACGCTTGAGCGCTTCGTCATACGCCTTCTCCTCGATCAGAATGGACGCCAAACGCAGTTTCGCCAGACCCGAAAGTCCATCGTCTTTTCCCTGATCCGCAAGCCAGATCAATGCCGTCTTCGCTTTACCGGCGTTACCTGCATCAAAAGCCATGCGGGACAACAACAAGGCAGCATGCTGCGTATATGTCGCACTTGCAAATCGCTCGCGCATGTCATGAAAAGCTCGTTCGGCCTTTTCCAAATCCCCACTGCGCACGACTTTTTCTACTTCGTCGAACATGACTGATGCCTGCGCCGCCTGTCGAGATTGCCAATACTGGTATCCATTCCAAGAAGCGACTACGCCTAAAACAGCAATCAGTATCCAAGTAATGAGATTGCCGTATTGCTTCCAGAAATGCTTGAGTTCGTCAAGCTGCTCTTGTTCTTCGAGATCGAGATGGTTTGCCATGGGTATAAGAAGTTAAGCGGGGGATTGTAGGCGGTCAACCCACTGTTCCAGCGTATTCAAGGAATGCTGTTCCTGTTGACCTAAACCATCGCGCAAAGCCTTGACTGTTACCAAACCATTGGCAATCTCGTCTGCACCAAAGATCAGGGCGAAACGGGCACCAGAAGCATCGGCTCGCTTGAACTGCGACTTGAAGCTACCCATGCCATCACCGATGCTGGCGTGCATTTGCACCTTGACTCCCAATGCGCGCAGTCGTTGGATGCAAGGCATAGTGGTGGTTAAAAGTGACGCCTCGGCAATGATGGCATAGGCATCCGGCACCTGATCAGGGCCTGCGATTCCTTGTACACGGAGCAGTTCGAGGACTCGCTCCACCCCCATGCCCCAACCCACAGCGGGAGTCGATTTGCCCCCTAGAAGTTCGAATAACCCGTCATAGCGACCACCGCCACAGAGCGTTCCTTGGGAACCCAGTTCATCCGTAATGAACTCAAAAACTGTATGGGAGTAATAGTCCAACCCTCGCACTAGGCGCGGATTGACCGACCAAGCTACACCACAAGCGCTCAGGAGCGACTTAACGGCATCAAAATGCTTGAGGGATGTTTCACCCAGGAAATCCAGCAATTGCGGAGCCGCGTTGACCATGTCCTGCATGGCAGGATTTTTGGTATCCAGGATTCGCAGGGGATTGGCGTGCAAACGCCGCTGGGCGTCCGCATCCAACTCATGTGCATGGTTTTGCAAGTAGGCGATCAACGCCGCCCGGTGGGCATGCCGTTCTGCGGGAATGCCAAGACTGTTGAGTTCCACGCGAACCGAACGTACTCCCAGCTCTGTTAACACTTGGTAAGCCAGCAGCATGAGCTCGGCATCCACTTCAGGGCCCGAGAAGCCGAGTGCTTCAGCACCCAGCTGATGGAACTGCCGATAGCGACCACGCTGGGGCCGCTCGTGCCGGAACATGGGCCCCATGTAGTACAGGCGTTTGGGTCCGTCGTAGGTGAGGTTGTGCTCGATGGCAGCGCGTACCACACCGGGGGTGTTCTCGGGTCGCAGGGTCAGGGCCTCGCCATTGAGCTTATCTTCAAAGGAGTACATCTCCTTTTCGACAATATCGGTGGTCTCGCCGGTGCCACGGACAAAGAGCGCGGTGGGCTCCACGATGGGTGTGCGGATGTTGCGGTACGCGTGGCGCGCCATCAGGTCGCGCACCTTCGTTTCAAACCACTCCCAACGCGCCGAATCCGGCGGCAAGATGTCATTCATGCCTTTGACGGCAAACAGTTTGTCTGCCTTGCTGGCAAAGTTTTTCTCGGACATGCAATCCCTTATGCGTCGTGCGATGGACCCCGGGCCGAAGACCCAAAGCGATTCACGATGTAGTCTTCAACGATGGTCTGGAATTCGGTGGCAATGGTGTCGCCACGCAGCGTCATGCGCTTCTCGCCGTCGATATAGACCGGTGCTGCCGGTGCCTCGCCCGTTCCCGGCAGACTGATGCCAATATCGGCATGCTTGCTTTCACCGGGGCCGTTCACGATGCAGCCCATGACGGCAACCTTGAGGTTTTCCACGCCCGGATAGCGTGCACGCCAAACGGGCATTTGCTCACGCAAGAAGTTGTCGATCTGTTGTGTCAGCTCCTGGAATGTGGTGCTGGTGGTTCGACCACACCCGGGGCAGGCCGTCACGCTGGGCACAAAATGGCGCAGCCCCAGTGCCTGCACGATTTCTGAAGCGACGACCACCTCCTGAGTACGGGCCTCACCTGGCGCGGGTGTCAGCGACACCCTGATGGTGTCACCTAGTCCCTCTTGCAGCAACACACCTAGCGCGACGGAAGATGCCACCGTACCCTTGGTTCCCATGCCCGCCTCGGTCAAACCCAGGTGCAGTGGGTAGTTGCAGCGACGCCCCAATTCTCGGTACACGGCGATCAAGTCCTGCACGCCGCTGACCTTGCACGACAGGATGATCTGCCCAGGCATCAGTCCAATGGCTTCAGCGGCGCGCGCAGAATCCACCGCAGACGCAATCAGCGCCTCGTACATGACGACTTTGGCATCCCAGGGCTGCGCGCGACGGCTGTTCTCATCCATCATTGCAGCCAGCAGTTCCTGGTCCAGGCTGCCCCAGTTGACGCCGATGCGGATGGCTTTGTCCCAACGGACCGCAGCCTCCACCATCAAGGCAAACTGCTTGTCTTTCTTGTCCCCCTTACCCACGTTGCCCGGGTTGATCCGGTATTTGGATAAGGCCTGCGCACAATCCGGGAATTCCGTCAGCAACCGATGTCCGTTGTAGTGAAAGTCGCCAATCAAGGGGACATCCACACCCATGCGATCAAGTTGCTCTCGGATATAGGGCACGGCCTGCGCGGCCTCAGGGGTATTGACCGTGATGCGCACCATTTCCGAACCAGCCAGCGCAAGCTCCTTAACCTGAATTGCGGTAGCGATGGCATCCACCGTGTCGGTGTTGGTCATGGATTGCAGACGTACCGGAGCACCGCCACCCACCGTCACGAGGCGTTGGCCCCATGTTATCCGCGATTGCAACGAGGTCCGTTTGACCAAGCTTCGAAATGCACTCTGGCTCACTACTTCACCTCAAAACGCGCCACGTTGTCTTTGGATACATCCTGAACCGCGAAGGGTTGTCCCCTTACGGTTACATCGGTAAGGTCGCTTCGCCCAATCACTACCGATAACGGCAACGCGCCGGAGACACCAATTTGCTCGCCAGCAACCAAGGTTTTGCTCATCAAAACGGCGAACTTGGCATCAACCACTTTCACCCACGTGGTCCCCCTCGCCTTGAAAATCAACAGCGCATCCTGTGCAACAGCTGAGGCGTCCGAGCCGACACTGGACACGACCGCCATCGGCGGCTTCGTTGCAAGCCCACCTGCAGGAACTGCGGCCATGCTGGCAGAAGTCGAAGCAGCGGAGGCTGCTGCGGCCGACATCACAGGAGCATGGGCCGACGCACTGGCCACCATTGCTGGCGAAGGCGTTGGCGTTTCTGGTGTCGAGCCCCCCCCAACTGTTGGTGTCGGCAGCACCGCTGTTTCAGGCGCTGCATCCTTGCCGCCGGCAGACACTTCCACGGCAACATCCATTGGGCGTATGTCAGGAAAAAGATACACCCCAAACGCAGCCAACAACAACAGTCCCACGACCAGCACGGTTGGGTTGGTTAGATAGGGTTGAATCGTGAGCCGAGGCGCTTCTCCGGCGCCACGAAACGGCGCGTTAAGTCCACGCTCGTCTGCTTGAAGCTGGGGGGCCTTCCCCAGCGGTAGCCTTTCCAGAACCGGACCAGGATCCAGATGCAAGGTTCGGCATACGCTGGAAGCCAAAGCACGAACAAATACGGCATCCGGCAGTTGGTCCAGGCGATCGGACTCCAGTGCTTCAAGCTTCTTCACCGGGATCTTCATCATGACCGCCAAAGCACCAATATGCATTCCGGCGGCCTCGCGCGCACGGCGCAACATCGCACCGGCGCTCAATGGCACATCGGTGCTATCGATACCCTGCGCCTTCAACGCATCCTCACTCTCCAATTCACTCATCAAAGGCACCCCGTTCGTACGCAGCAGCTTCGCGCGATTGAGCAAAACGTTTCTTTAGTTGTACGCCCAACTGCTCCATCGCCTCTCGGTTCCCCAGACGGCGCTCAACTTTCACGCCTAACCAAAGAGACTCCGAATTCGCCAACTCGCTATTGTTGAGTCTGCGTGCATAGAACTGCGCGCGCACCAAATCGCCGCGCTGCAGGAGAATCGATGCCAAGTTATAAGCAACGATCGGATTACCCGCATCTAATTCATACGATCGCAAGAGACTGGCTTCGGCTTCTGCACGTTGGCCAGCCCGCTGCTGGCACAATCCTTGGGCCATCCAAGTCTTCGCGCGTTCCCCGTAGGTTGGGTTCGCCAGCGCAGACGTGAACATTTCGATCGACTCTGGATACCGCTTTTGTTGACACAAAAGCCACGCATAGTTGTGCTGCACGGATGCGGCCTTGGGGTTGATCGACAACGCACGCTTAAAGCTGTCTTCTGCCAACGTCATCTCGTTCATGCGCATGTAGATCAAACCACGCAGGCTGTAGGCGTCCGGCATGCTGGGGTCGGCCGCGACGGCTTGCTTGATATGGTCCAAGGCATCGGTCGTTTGCCCTTTGTCGAGATACGCAGCAGCCAACTCCAAGCGCAAACGCGCGCGTTTTCGACTCTCGGGCTCATCGGAGTCTGTGACTAAATCTCCCGAAGCTGTGGTACCTCCAGGCGAAGCGCAACCAAGCATTCCTGTGGCCAGCACGCCACCGACACCCAGCCACAGTGCGCCGGTCAATATCAGGGCACTGAACGCGCGTGGCTTTTCAGTCATGGATCCCGTCCTCTCTTGAAATGGGAGTTACCTCAGGAACTGGTTGAATTGGGATAGACCGATGTCGGCGTATACGGGCTTCAATACCCGTCCGGTCTTGCACATCTCCAGCCAGTTGCCCGCACGCAGCGTCGATATCGTCGCCGCGAGTCTTGCGAATTGTCGTCACAATCCCGCCATCACTCAAAATTTTTGCAAAAGCGGCCACAACAGACGCGGGTGATTGGGTCAGGCCCGAGGCGGGAAACGGATTGAACGGAATCAGGTTGAACTTGCACCAGACGCGACCTTCACCGTATCCCCGCACTAAATGCAGCAGTTCACGAGCATGGGTCGGCTGGTCATTGACGCCAGCGAGCATGCAGTATTCAAACGTGATGAAGTCGCGCGGGGCCACTTGCAGGTAGCGCTGACAGGCTTGCATCAACTCGGCGAGCGGGTACTTGCGGTTCAGGGGAACGAGTTGGTCGCGCAGGGCATCGTTAGGCGCATGCAACGATACCGCCAACGCCACCGGGCAGTCCTGCCCCAAGCGATCGATGAAAGGAACCACGCCAGAGGTCGACACGGTGACGCGCCGACGCGACAGTCCGTAACCGTGGTCATCCAGCATGACCTTGAGCGCCGGAACCAATGCGGTGTAGTTCTGCAAAGGTTCGCCCATACCCATCATCACCACATTGGAAATGATACGTTCATGGGTAGCCAGATGCTTGCGCAGGAAATGCTCGGCGAACCACAGTTGGGCAACGATTTCGCCCAGCGTGAGGTTGCGACTGAAACCCTGGTGCCCGGTTGAACAGAACCGGCAGGCCACGGCGCAACCGGCCTGGCTGGACACGCACAACGTGCCACGGTCATCTTCCGGGATAAACACCGATTCGATGGCATTGCCGCCACCGACATCGAAGAGCCATTTGATGGTGCCATCGGCCGATATCTGCTGGGTCAGGACCGGCAGGGGCTCGATGGTGGCATGGGCCTTGAGTTTTTCGCGCAGCGACTTGGCGAGATCGCTCATGTCGTCAAATTGCGCAGCCCCTTTTTGATGAATCCAGCGAAACAGCTGGGTGGCGCGAAAACGCTTTTCACCCAGCCGCTCGCAATAGGCGGCCAATCCGTCAAGATCGAAATCCAGCAGGTTGGCCGTCATTGCATAAATTAGCGGGAATACACGTTCATGCCGGGGAAGAAGAACGCGGTCTCCACAGCGGCGGTTTCGGCAGCGTCCGAGCCGTGCACGGCATTGGCGTCGATGCTGTCCGCAAAATCGGCGCGGATAGTGCCGGGTGCTGCCTTTTTGGGATCGGTAGCGCCCATCAGATCGCGGTGCTTAAGAATGGCGTTCTCGCCTTCCAGGATTTGAACCATGACGGGGCCGGAGATCATGAAGCTGACCAGGTCATTAAAGAACGGGCGCGCCTTGTGCACGGCATAAAAGGCTTCGGCTTCACCACGCGACAGGTGCATCATGCGTGCGGCGATGACCTTCAGGCCAGCGGCTTCAAAGCGGGCGTAGATCTGGCCAATGACATTCTTGGCAACTGCGTCGGGCTTGATGATGGAGAGGGTACGTTCGATGGTCATGTTATTTCCTGGTCAAAAAATCTGTTCGTCTTGCCCTCCCTGCGAGAGCAAAGCCTACGATTTTAGCATTTGACAGACCTATCGCCCCCCGCGTCGCGACCCCCCGCCGGGGCGTCCACGTTGGCGATCTTGCTGGCGCTGGCGGTTGAAGCTGTCTGCTCCGATATAGCCCACCGAAGTCTTCATGGGATCGGGTTGTCCACCTGCATCCCTGCGATCGTTGGACTTGCCCGAACGTTTACCTTCTGATCGATTGAAAGCGGGTTGGCCACTTGCGTTGCGTGGCTGCGAAGGACGCGGTCCGGCACCCCGATTGCCGCCACGACGCTGTTGCGCCCCGGGGCCACGCCGCGGACCAGATTCACCTGCGCGATTCGGGCCCTGTCTGGCACCGGCAGCCTGAGTCAGCATCCGAATGTCTGTCTCGTCCAGTTCCATCCACGCACCGCGCTTAAGACCACGAGGCAGCACCATGGCACCGTATCGGATGCGGATAAGGCGGCTGACGGCATGCCCAACGGCCTCCATCATCCTCCGTACTTCGCGGTTGCGCCCCTCGGAAATCGTCACCCGATACCAGCAGTTGGAGCCTTCACCGCCGCCTTCTTCGATGGCGCTGAACTGGGCCATGCCATCGTCCAGCATCACGCCGCTGAGCAACATCTGTTTTTCCTCGGCACTCAACGCACCCAGGACACGCACGGCATATTCACGCTCCAGGCCGAAGCGTGGATGCATCAGCTGGTTGGCCAGTTCTCCCGAACTGGTAAACAACAGCAGACCTTCCGTGTTCAAATCCAGACGGCCTACCGATTGCCATTTGCCCTGCTGCAATTTTGGCAAGCGCCGAAATACGGTGGGCCGATTCTGCGGATCGTCATGGGTGACCACTTCACCAGCGGGCTTGTGGTAGGCAATTACCCGTGCCGGAGGCGGATCAATACGCACGCGAATGGGTTTGCCGTTGACCTTGATGCTGTCGCCAAATTGAATGCGCTGCCCGATGTGGGCTGGCTCGTTGTTGACCGAAATACGGCCCTCCATGATCAGGGCTTCCATCTCCAGTCGCGAGCCCATACCAGCCTGTGCCAGTACCTTGTGCAGCTTGGGTGTCTCTGCCATGGGAGCCAAGACCCGCTTGCGGGGCGCAATCTCCGCATTCGACTCATCGGCATCAAACTGACCCGACACCACGTCCGCAAATCGATTGGGCATCATGGCACCCTCCTGCGCGGGCGCACCCGGGGCTGGTCCCGCATCCGATGCGACGGGCTCTTGCAAAGGCAGAGTTGCAGTTATGGCCTGCGCCGGCTCGGGGGTATCAGGAGTGTCGTTCATTCGGTTTGTCCGTTAAAAAGTGGGCCAGCCTAAGGTGGAGCTTCGCTCTGCACGGCATCGGAACCATCTGCATCGGCGGGCGTTGCGTCCATATGCGGCAATTGCGGGTTGTCAGCCTCGACAAGCGCAGAAAGCGCGTCGACCTGCCCCAGCGCATCGCCCAACAAGGGCAACTGGTCCAGTGACTGCAAGCCCATGTCATCCAAAAACTGTCGCGTCGTGCCATACAGCGCCGGCCGGCCTGGTGCCTCACGGTGTCCGATGACTTCCACCCAGCCCCGGTCTTCCAGCTGCTTGAGCAGCACGGAGTTGATGGTGACGCCACGAATGTCTTCCATGTCGCCACGCGTGACCGGCTGGCGGTAAGCGATGATGGCCAGCGTCTCCAGCGTGGCCCGGGTATAGCGTGGTGGTTTCTCCGGATGCAAACGGTCCAGGTACTCACGCATTTCGGGTCGGCTTTGAAAGCGCCAACCGCTTGCCACGCAACGCAACTCGACGCCACGCTGGCTCCAATCGTCCATCAATTCTTCCAACAGCGTCTTGATCGTATCGGCTCCGAGCGCATCTTGGAAAAGCGTCCGCATGTCACGCAACGGCAAAGGTTGCTGTGAACAGATCAACGCGGTCTCCAGAATGCGCTTGGCTTCGGGCAAATCCATCATCAGTGGGTATCGGGTAGGCCACCTATTTTCATTGCGGGCGGTCGTCACAGGAAAACGGGTTTGCGGCAGATCGGTTGAGTCATTCAACTTGGCCGCGCCCGGCATCTCGCCAGGCCCATTTCGGACGCTCAGGGTCCGTGTGCAAAGATTGTAGCGCAGGGTGGTCGTACCGATTCGGTGCCACCGCAGATCCTGTGCGGGCGTTGCCTTAGAGGGCCAACTGCATCCACGCTTTCTCCAACCGTTTGATGCTCACCGGTTGCGGCGTGCGCAGTTCCTGGGCAAAGAAGCTGACGCGCAGCTCTTCGAGCAACCAGCGGAATTCGTCCAGCGAAGAGTCGCTGACGCCCTTGCGCTCGGCCACCAGGCGCCAGTAGCGCTGCTCTTGCGGGCGCAGTTCCGTCAGCCGGGCCGAATCGCGCGCTGGATCGGCGCGGTATTTGTCCAGGCGCAGGGTGATGGCCTTGAGGTAGCGCGGCAGGTGCTGCAGCCGCTCCCAGGGCGTGGCGGTGAGGAAGCGCTTGCCCATGAGGCGCTGGATCTGCTGCAGCGCATCCACGGCAGCCTCCCCGCAGTTCTTGCTGTCCTTGATCTTGCGCGCCGCCGAAGCGTACTCGGTGAGTACCGTCAGCGCCAGACGCGCAACCTCGTTGGCAATGAGCGTGAGGCGCCCCCGCCCCTCCTCCACCCGTTTCTTGAAGGCAACCTCGTTGGTCGGCAGCGGGTCGGCCAGGAAGGCACGGTCCAGTGCCACGGCCAGAATCTGCTCGCGCAGCTCTTCCACCGTGCCACCGCTGGCATTCTTGCCACCGTCGAGCGCGCCCACCTGCATGTAGGCCACGCCCATCTTCTGCAGGTCGGGGATGTTTTTTTCCAGGTACTTGAGTGCGTCCTTGATCTGCAGCGCAAACAAGCGCCGCAGCCCGGCGCGGTGCTTGGCAGCCGCCACTTCGGGCTCGTCGAACACCTCGATGCTGACCGCGTCCCCGCCATCGATGAGGGCCGGAAAGCCAATCAGGGTCTGGCCGCCTTTCTTGATCTCCAACAGTTCGGGCAGTTCACCAAAGGTCCAGGCCGTGTAGAGCTGCCCGGCCTGCTGGGGCACCTGCGCTGCCGGGCCTGCATGTGCTCCTGTTTTAGGAGCTGCTTGCGCTTGACTGGCGGGGGCTAGAGTGACTTTTTGCCCCAAAATCGGACTAGCTGCCCTTGCTATTTCTTTTATAGCTGCTTGCGCTTGATCCATGCGGGCTGCGGCCATATTTGGCTCTGAAATTTGCCGGATCCCACCCAGTTTCAGCTGCGCCAGCGCCTGGAAAGCGCCACGTGCCTGCTTGCCCCACTCGGCCTTGAGCGCGCCGATGTTACGCCCCTGCCCCAGCTGGCGGCCATGCTCGTCCACCACGCGGAAGTTCATGAAATGGTGGGCGCTCACCATGTCGACCTTGATGTCGGCGCGCACCAGGTTCATCGAGGTAGCGTCCTTCACCAGTTTGAGCACCGCGTCGGTGAGGCTGCCGGTACCAAAACGCTCCGCTTCGTTGAGGTGATCGGCAAATCTCTGGGCCGTATCGGGTAACGGCACCAAGCGAGAACGCGGGCGCTGATGCAGTGTTTTGAGAAGGGCCTGCACCTTGTCCTTGAGCATGCCCGGCACCAGCCATTCGCACCGCTCTTCGCTCACCTGATTCAGCACGAACAGCGGCACGGTCACGGTCAGACCATCGCGTGCGTCGCCGGGTTCATGCAAGTAGGTGGCCGCGCAGTCCACCCCGCCTAAGCGAATGGTTTTGGGGAACGACGCGGTGGTGATGCCCGCCGCCTCGTGGCGCATCAGTTCGTCGCGGGTCAGTTTCAGCAGGTTCGGTTGCTTCTTGACCTCTTCGCGGTACCACCGCTCTAGCGCATAGCCGCTGCATACATCGACCGGCAGCTGCTGGTCGTAGAAGGCGTAGATCAGCTCGTCGTCCACCAGCACGTCCTGGCGGCGGGCCTTGTGCTCCAGTTCCTCTACCTGGCGCACCAGCTTGCTGTTGGCAGCCAGAAATGGCAGCGGCGTGTCCCAGTCGCCATTGACCAGCGCCTCACGGATAAATATCTCGCGCGCCCCGGCCATATCGATGCGGCCGTAGTTGGCGCGGCGCCCACTGTAGATGACGATGCCATACAGCGTGGCGCGCTCCAGGGCGATCACTTCGGCGGCCTTCTTTTCCCAGTGCGGGTCGAGCAGTTGCTTCTTGATCAGGTGGCTGCCGACCTGCTCCAGCCACTGCGGCTCGATCGCGGCGATGCCGCGCCCGTACAGCCGCGTGGTCTCAACCAGCTCCGATGCCACCACCCAGCGCCCCGGCTTCTTGCTCAGATGCGCGCCCGGGTGGGCATGAAACTTGATCCCACGGGCACCCAAATACTCCCCGCCGCCACCCGGCTTGGCAGCGCCTTCGGTCTCCAATTTGCAGCCGAGGTTGCCCAGCAGGCCCGCCAGCATGGACAGGTGGATCTGCTCGTAGGTAGCGGGCGTAGTGTTCAGACGCCACTGGTGCTCGGCGACCACCGTGTGCAGTTGGGTATGGATGTCCTTCCACTCGCGCAGGCGGCGGATGTTGATGAAGTTCTGTCGCAGCAGCTGCTCGTATTGCCGGTTGGACAGCTTATGCGCCTCCCCCCCACCGCGCGCCTCGTGAATCCACTTCCACAGCTTCAGGTAACCGGTGAACTCGCTCTTCTCGTCATCAAACTTCTTGTGCGCGGTATCGGCCTGCTGCTGCGCCTCCAGCGGGCGATCTCGCACGTCCTGCACGGACAGGGCCGAGGCAATCACCAGCACCTCGTCCAGCGCCTGGCGCGAGCGCGCCTCCAGGATCATGCGGCCCACGCGCGGATCCAGCGGCAGTTTGGAGAGTTCACGCCCCACGGGGGTCAGCTCATTGGCATCGTCCACCGCGCCCAGCTCATTGAGCAGCTGGTAGCCATCGGCAATGACACGCCCACTGGGTCGCTCCAGAAACGGGAAGTCCTCGACCTGCCCCAGGTGCAGCGCCTTCATGCGCAGGATGACACCGGCAAGCGATGAACGCAGGATCTCAGGGTCGGTGAAGCGATCGCGCCCGGCGAAGTCTTTCTCGTCATAGAGACGGATGCAGATGCCGTTGGCCACGCGCCCGCAGCGGCCCAGGCGCTGGTTGGCTGCCGCCTGGCTGATGGGCTCCACCAGCAGTTGCTCCACCTTGCTGCGGTAGCTGTAGCGTTTGACGCGCGCCGTTCCCGCATCGATCACGTACCGGATGCCAGGCACCGTGAGCGAGGTCTCGGCCACGTTGGTGGCCAACACGATGCGCCGACCCGTGTGGCTGTCGAACACCCGGTCCTGTTCGGCCGGGCTCAGTCGCGCAAACAGCGGCAGCACCTCGGCGCTGCGCATCACCGGCTGGTGGCTGAGGTGCTTGCGCAGGTGGTCGGCGGCTTCCCTGATTTCACGCTCACCAGGCAGAAAGACCAGGATGTCACCTTGATCTGGGAGCCCCCACGCTCCGCGCTGTGCGTCGTCGCTGCCCCCCGCGGGGGCGTCGTCCGGCTTGGGGCGGCCCGGCACCGGACGCTGCGGACCACGCCAGAGTTCATCCACGGCATCGGCAATCGCGTTGTTCAAGTCATATTCACGGCTTTCCTCAAAGGGGCGGTAACGCGTTTCCACCGGAAACATGCGGCCCGACACCATGATGACCGGTGCCGGAATCCACTCGCCCCCACGCTCCCCCACTTCGTGTGGGTCGCTGCCCCCCGAGGGGGCCGTGCCCGGCTTGGGGCGGCCCGGCGCCGGGCGGTACTGCGCAAAGTGGCGGGCAAAACGGTCGGCATCGATGGTGGCGGAGGTGACGATTACTTTCAGGTCCGGGCGGCGCGGCAGGATTTCCTTGAGGTAGCCCAGCAGAAAGTCGATGTTGAGGCTGCGCTCGTGGGCCTCGTCGATGATGAGGGTGTCGTAGGCTTTGAGCAGCGGGTCGGTCTGTGTCTCGGCCAGCAAGATGCCGTCGGTCATCAGTTTGACCGAAGCCTCGCGGCTCAAGCGGTCGTTGAAGCGCACCTTGTAGCCCACCACGTCACCCAGCGGGGTCTTCAGCTCCTCGGCAATGCGCTTGGCCACGCTGGTGGCGGCAATACGTCGAGGCTGGGTATGGCCTATCAGTTTGCCGCGTGGTGCCGCTCGGCCATCTGGCAGCGTTTTCGGGTAATGGCACAAACCCCGGCCCATGGCCAGGGCGATCTTGGGCAACTGGGTAGTCTTGCCCGACCCCGTTTCTCCGCAGACGATGATGACTTGGTTAGCCGCCAGCGCGGCCATGATTTCTTCGCGTTTGCCGGAGACGGGTAGCGATGCGGGGAAGTCGATGGAAAGGGGGCTGACAGTCAAGGTGCGAACTTCGTAGAGAATTGCGAATTATCCCCGCCTGTCACGCCCTTACCGCCTGCGCACCGACATGACCTCTGTCTTCAACTTCACCTTTGTCCCCTGGTTTCGCTCGGTGGCACCCTACATCCACAAGTTCCGCAACCAGACTTTCGTGATCGGGCTGTGCGGCGAGGCCATCGCTGCGGGCAAGTTGCACCATATTGCGCAAGACCTGGCCATGATCCAGAGCATGGGTGTCAAGATTGTCCTGGTGCATGGTTTTCGCCCCCAGGTCAACGAACAACTCAAAGCCAAAGGCCATGCCGAACGCTACTCCCACGGCATGCGCATTACCGACGAGTTGGCGCTGGACTGCGCCCAGGAAGCCGCAGGCCAGTTGCGTTACGAAATCGAGGCCGCTTTCAGCCAGGGCCTGCCCAACACCCCGATGGCCGGGTCCACGGTGCGCGTGATTTCTGGCAATTTCCTCACCGCGCGCCCGGTGGGCATCGTCGATGGGGTGGATTTCCAGCACTCCGGGCTGGTGCGCAAGGTGGATGTAGCGGGCATCAGCCGCGCGCTGGACATGGGTGCCCTGGTTTTGATCTCGCCTTTTGGCTTCTCACCTACCGGTGAAGCCTTCAACCTGGCCATGGAAGAAGTCGCCACTTCCGTGGCCACTGCCTTGCAAGCCGACAAGCTGATCTTTGTGACCGAAGTGCCCGGCATCCGGATGCGCCCTTCGGAGGCGGCCTCCGAAGACAACCCCATCGATACCGAGCTACCCCTGGCCATGGCGGAACAGTGGTTGCGCCAGCTCCCGGCAGCCAACCAGCCCACCGACACCGCGTTTTACCTGCAGCACTGCGTGCAAGCCTGCAAGAACGGGGTGGAGCGCAGCCACATCATCCCCTTTGCGGTGGATGGCTCCATCCTGCTGGAGGTGTACGTGCATGACGGCATCGGCACCATGGTGGTGGACGAAAAACTGGAGGAACTGCGCGAGGCTACCGAAGACGACGTGGGCGGCATCCTGCAGTTGATCGAACCCTTCGAAAAAGATGGGACCCTGGTCAAGCGCAGCCGCACCGAAATTGAGCGCGACATTGGCAACTACACCATCATCGAGCACGACGGCGTAATCTTTGCTTGCGCCGCGCTCTACCCGTACCCCGAGGCCAAGACCGCCGAAATGGCCGCACTGACGGTATCACCCGATGTCCAGGGCCAGGGTGACGGCGAACGGGTCTTGAAGCGTATCGAGCAGCGCGCCAAGGCCGCCGGACTGGACAGCATCTTCGTGCTGACCACCCGCACCATGCACTGGTTCCTCAAGCGCGGCTTCACGGTGGCCGACCCGGAATGGCTGCCCGAGGCCCGCAAGCGCAAATACAACTGGGACCGCAAGAGCCAGGTGCTGGTCAAGCGCCTGGGGGGCTAAACCGCCCGCTGACCGCCCCATCCGGCAGCGTCGGCCTATTGCGATTGCCAAGCCTCGACGCTCGCTCCACAATGCCGCAACCGGCCATTGCATGGCCGCACACGCTGCTCAGGAGGAGCTCATGCGCCATCGGATCGCCACCCTCGCCCTCTACCTGTGTATCGGTTGGACCGGCGCAGCCAACGCCGACACCGCCAGCCTCTTGGCCCAGGCGCAGGCCGCCAACGCCACCCGCTACCAGTTTGCGACGACGCAAGGCGCGCAGGTGCAGGCCACCAGCGACAACAAAGCCTTCACCATCTGGTGGGCCCCATCGGGTTGGACCACGTCCGCCGGCGTAATCGTGACCCTGCACGGCCATGGCAGCTACGCTTTTGACGAGTTCTACCTGTGGCAGCCCTATGCCGCGGCCAAAGGCTACGCCGTGCTGGCGCTGCAATGGTGGTTTGGCGGTGGAGAAGCCACCTCCGACTACTACACGCCGCAAGAGATGTACCCTCTGCTGGCCGGACTGCTCAGCGGCAAAGGGGTTTCGTCCGGTACCGCGCTGTTCCATGGCTATTCGCGCGGTTCGGCCAACAGCTATGCCGTGACCGCGTTGGATGCACAGTCGGGCAACCGGTACTTCCACATGGTGCTGTCCAACGCCGGGGGTGCGGCGTCCGACTACCCACCCAACCAGCAGATTGCGGCCGGCAGCTATGGCAGCCAACCCTATGCCGGGTACCAATGGATGATGTATTGCGGCGAAAAAGACCCCGATCCCACCATCAACGGCTGCCCCGCCATGACCGCAGCGCGCGACTGGGTGATGAAGTACGGTGCCACCTTCAAGCTGCTGATTGACGACCCCAACGGTGGGCACGGGGGCTTCATGACCAACAGCAGCAACGTCAATACCGCCCTGGCCCAGTTCACCCCCACACCGCCCACGCCAGCCAGTGTGTCAGACTGCCTCTTCAATTGGGCGCAGTCACAGTACAGCCAGTATTTTTCGCCCCCCGTAGCCACATCGTCCACCTATCAGCAGTACTACTACCGCTACTACGCCAGCAAGGGAAACTACCTCGCGGTGTCTTCTTCGGACAACCATGTATGGGTACTTGGCCCGCTGTCTGGCAATGCGGCGCTGGACGTGGGCACCGTTTCCACCTACCAGGCGCAGGCTAGCTGCCGCTAGAAATTCAAGTGCAGGCGTCGGCTTTGCCGCCACGCAAGCACAGCGCCGACCAAAGCCATCCCGCAAAACCAAAGAAAAGACCAATTGGCGATGGATCCACCCAAAAACGTCCAATCGACCTGGGTGCAATCGCCACTGCCTTTGAAAATCATGGGAATGGCACGTTGCAGGGGAAAGGTTTCAATCATCCCGTAGAAATCGCGCCCGCAAGACACCACTTCGGGCGGATACCACTGCAACCAACTCTGTCGCGCCGCCACATAAGCACCGCCGACACCCAGCACCGCAATCAGTCCTGCACCGCCAATTTGAATGCGCTTTCTATCGCTAAGCCCCGTCAATCCAGCGCAAGTAGCTATCAAAATGAGAGCATATCGCTGCACGATACACATGGGACAGGGCACCAATCCCACCACTTCCTGCAAATACAGCCCAAAGGCCAGCAGTCCCAGGCAGGCCACACACAGCGCCCACAACACACGCCGGGGCGCGGTATCCAGTTGATCCAAAAGCAAGTTCAAAATCGATTTTCCTTATGCGTTGTTCCTAGACGGACCCTGGCACCGCGCAGCACCCATGCGTGAGGGCCGCACCGCCATGGTTACCCATTGGTCCCTATTTTCTCCGCGAAGTTCCCGCTTTGGCCCCAGCTCGTACCGGGACATGGTGCGCCGGGCCCGCCAAAGCGAATAACATGCGGGCATTGTGGGGGTTTCCCCAACGCTTTTTTTGGAAAGATCGATATGGCACGCACCGTCAATTGCATCAAACTTGGTCGCGAAGCAGAAGGCTTGGATTTTCCTCCTTACCCCGGCGAGCTCGGCAAACGGATCTGGGAAAACGTAAGCAAGGAGGCGTGGGCCGCGTGGCTGCGCCACCAGACCATGCTGGTCAACGAAAACCGACTGAATTTGGCAGACGCCCACGCGCGCAAGTACCTGGCCCGACAAATGGAAAACCATTTCTTCGGCGATGGGGCAGACCAGGCGCAGGGCTACGTCCCACCTACTGCTTGAGTCTCACTCCCCACCAGCCACCGCGTCGATGTGCCATTGTCGGCGCAGGCATTGTTGGCGCGGGTGTCGCGCAGGCCCTGGCCTGTCGGGGATGGGAGGTGGTTGTCCTGGAGCAAGAGTCGCACGCAGCCGCGTCCACCTCCAGTCTGCCGGTTGCTCTGGCCGTGCCCCAGGTTTCGGCAGACGACGCGCCACGATCGCGTCTGATCCGGCTGGGTATTGCTGGCTTGAAGGACCATGCCCAGCGCTACTTGCAGGAAGGCCAAGACTGGGCACCCAGCGGGGTGCTGGAACGCCGCGCCCGGGGTGATGATCGCTGGCATGCCAGCGGGCTCTGGATCAAGCCTGCACGTTTGGTGCATGCATGGCTAGCGCAAGCCAACATTTCCCTGCAAACCCATGCAGGCATCCGCAGTCTGCACAACCAAGCTGGAACCTGGAGCCTGCGCGATGTCCAGGGGCAGGTATGGGGCGGGTTCGAAGTGGTGGTTCTCGCCAATGCAATGGGTTGCAAAGAACTGCTCCAGCCCGTCGCCGCGCCCCTGCGCATCGACACCCGGTGGATGAGCCAACTTGCATCGCTGCACGGCGTGCATGGCTTGATGAGCCACGGACACTACCCCGAACCCTGGCCCAATTTGCCTGCGCACCCGATCAACGGCAAAGGTTGCTTTGTGCCGGCGCTGCCCGATAACAATCAAGCGCGCTGGGTGCTGGGATCCACCTTTGTGACCGACGCCTTGCAGGCAGCCGATATCGGCACCCAACATGCCCAGAATCTGGAACGACTGCGTTTCCTCCTGCCCCAAGGAGGGGCCGATCTGATCGAGAGCCTGAACCAATACCGCGCCGATTTCTGGAGCGGAACCCGCTGCACCACGCGCGACCGCTTTCCTGTCGTTGGCCCGATTCCCGGGCACGCCACCGCTGGTTTGTGGATCTGCACAGCCATGGGTTCGCGTGCGTTGAGCCTGGTGACCGTGTGTACCGATTGGCTGGCAAGCGAAATACAGGGCGATCTCTGCGGTGATTCCGAGGTAGTGCCACTGGCGCGGCACTTTCACGCCCACCGCTGGTTACGCCAGCCTACACCTTGTGCAGCAGGCTGATGACCTGGGGCGGGTTGAAAGGGCATTCCAGCAAACCAGCGCACCCCATGCGATCGGCTTGCTCCATCGCCGCCCAACTGGGCTGCGAAGTGACAACCACCACCGCTTGCGGGGGTGCCATCAAACCTTGCAACGTCTGCACCAGGGACCACGGATCGGCATCTTCAAGCTCCAGGCTGACAAAAACCACGTCGTAGTGGCGATGGGCCATGCAGCCGCTGGCCTGCTCTGCCGTGCTGGCCTCGTCAACATCGGTCAAACCCGCCAACGCCAGGCGGGCGCGCAGATACAAGCGGTCTTCGGGAACCAGCCCGACAACCAGGGTCACCCGCACCCCCGGTGGCACCCCTTTATCGACGACTTCGCCCGGCCGGGTGTCCACATAATCGTCCGTCGCTGCCACAAACAAACCATTGAGAGCGGCAATCAGCGCCAACCAGTCCACCGGGCGGGGAAAAGACCGCCAAGCGCCGGGATATCCCTTGTCACCCACGCTGATGACACTGACATTCGGATTGAACGTGGGCGACGCCAGCTCGACTTCCGCCTCGTGACAATCCATGTCGATCAGCACAACGTGCGGAACCACGGAGCACTCCGGTGTCCAAAGACCATAGTGGGTGTCTTCCGGAACCGAAACCCTAAACAGCGTATTGAGCGTGTGCCGCTCGGTCTGGTTGAAACCGACAACCTTGACCCAAATGGTGTTGGACATGAGGAATCGACGCTGCCGTCCCTTTACTGGTTGGCCGTTGCAGGACGTCGGCCCCGCACATAGGCATCCTGCGGCTGGTAGGCCTTGCCATCGGCATAGCGCCATTGCACCATGGTCCCCTTTGCACCGCGCACATCCAATTTCCCCACATAGGCCCCCATGGTGGATTGATGATCCTGCACGCGGAAAAAGGCTGGACCAAACGGAGTGCTGAACTGCAGTCCGCGCATCGCCGCCACCAGTTTCTCGCTGTCCACGCTCTGGGCCTTGGATATGCCTGCAAAAATGGCTTGCAGGGTGGCATAACCCACCACCGACCCGACCTTGGGGTTCTCCTGGTAGCGTTTGTAGTAGTTGGCCGCAAACGTCGCATGCTCCGGGGCATCAATCTGGTCCCAGGGGTAGCCGGTGACGATCCAGCCCTTGGGTGTTTCGTCTTTCAGCACATCCAGATACTCCGGCTCACCCGACAACAATGAAACCACCGCAATGCGAGGGAACAGGTTGCGCTGGTTGCCCTCGCGCACCAGCTTGGCCAGATCGGCCCCAAAGGTCACATTGAATATCGCGTCCGGCTTGGTTTGGGCGATGGCCTGCAAGGTGCTGCCAGCGTCCAGCTTGCCCAACACCGGCCACTGCTCCGCCACGAACTCCACATCGGGGCGTTGTGCCTTGAGCAAGGCCTTGAAACTAGCTACGGCACTTTGGCCGTATTCATAGTTGGGCGCAACGGTGGCCCAGCGCTTGGCGGGCAGTTTGGCAGCTTCCTCGACCAGCATGGCCGACTGCATGTAGGTGCTGGGTCGCAAGCGAAAGGTGTATCGGTTGCCCTTGTCCCAAACCAGCGCATCACTCAGCGGTTCACTGGCCACAAACAGCTTCTTGTGCTTGAGTGCATGATCCGCCAAGGCCATACCAATGTGGGAAAGGAACCCCCCTGCCAGGACGTCCACCTTGGCATTGGAAGTTAACTCCACGGCATGCCGCAGGGCCTCTTCGGGGCGCCCCGCGTCATCACGCGCAATCACCTCGACCTTGCGTCCCAGCAAGCCGCCGCGCGCGTTGACCTCATCCACGGCCATCTGCCATCCCTGCCGGTAGGGCGTGGTGAACTGCGGCATGTTGGAGTAACTGTTGATCTCGCCGATGCGAATAGGCGGCAGCTGCGCCCACGCCGTGATCGCAAAGCCTGTCAGTAACCCTGCCGTTAAACGCTTCATACTTTCTCCAGAGCCCTCGACTCTAGCAGTGTTTGGTTTGCATTCCCCCAACCCACAGCAACGCCTACCGGTCTTTGCTGTAAGGTAATCCCAGTGACTTGGGAGCAATGGCGCGCCCCATGAAGCCCGCCAGCAAGACCACGGTCAAGGCATACGGCAAGGCTTGGATCAATTGCACGGGAATCTCACCCAAACCGGGCAAATGCGTGCCCTGCAAACGAATGGCCGCAGCATCCAGAAAACCAAACAACAGGCACGCCCAAAGGGCACCCACGGGATGCCAACGTCCAAAAATCAGGGCCGCCAAGGCCATGAAGCCGCGCCCAGCCGTCATGTGCGGCGAGAAGCTCGCACTCTGCGCCAGCACCAGGTAGCTTCCGGCCAAACCGCACAGGATGCCGTTCACCGTAAGCGCGCCATAGCGCAGCCGCGTGACGGAGACCCCGGCCGCGTCCACCATCTGCGGGTTCTCTCCGACTGCGCGCAGGCGCAAGCCCCAGCGTGTGCGAAACAACACCCACCAGCTGACCGGCACCAGCGCCAGGGCTAGGTACACCAGCAGCCCATGTCCCAGCAGGCCTTCGCCCAGCACCGGCCCCAACCAGGGAATGCCCGCCAGTGCGGTGGCTGCACCCGGCCACACAGCACCCATGCGCACGTCCGGCCCGACCGGCGGCGTCTGCCCGCCTTGGGAAAACCAGGCAATGCCCAACACCACGGTCAAACCGGCAGCGATGATGTTGATGGCCACCCCGGACACCACCTGGTCACCCGCATGGCTGACGCAGGCCAGCCCATGGGTCCATGACAGCAGTACGGCAACACCGATGGCCGCCAACAAGGCCAAGGACGCGGACCCCCAGGCCACACCGGCCGCCCCGGCGGCGAACGCAGCAAAGAGCATCTTGCCTTCCAGGCCAATGTCAACCACGCCCGAGCGCTCCGAAAACAACCCCGCTAGCGCGCAGAAGATGAGGGGCACTGCCAGGCGCAGGGTGGATGCCAGCATGGTGGCCAACAAGGTCTCATCCATGGTGCACACCCCCCCCCGCAGTCGCTACCCGGCGCGGCACGACGGCCAGCACCGCTGCCAGGCCACGCCCGATCACCGCGGCCATGGCACCAGAGAACAGCACAATGAAACCCTGCAGCATCACAACCATGTCGCGGCTGAATCCGCGCACATCAAACGCCACTTCGGCACCCCCTTGAAACAAGGCGCCAAACAGCAGGCTGGCCGCCACAATGCCCACCGGGTGGTTGCGCCCCATCAGGGCCACGGCAATGCCGGTGAACCCGGCACCGCTTACAAACTCGAGCAACAGCTTGCCATGTACCCCAGCAATTTCATTCACCCCCACCATGCCGGCCAGTGCGCCCGATACCGCCATGGCCAGCAGCACCTGGCGCTGCGGGCGGATACCCGCGTATTCGGCCGCCGTGGGACTGGAGCCGACCGCGCGCAGGTGGTAGCCCATGCGCGTGCGCCACAGAAACAGGTACACCCCGGCAGCACACGCCAGCGCCAACAGCAAGCTGGCGTTCAGTGGTGAACTGGGCCACTCCAGCCCCACCCAGGCCAGCACCTCGTGCATGCCGGGCAAATGCGCGGAATCTGCAAACGCCGCGCTCTCGGGCGCCA
>JAYRUL010000007.1:0-45690 GCA_041919095.1 Rhodoferax sp.
CGTTTCGCGCGCCTCCATGGCGCGGGCATCGGCCTTGCTGGTTTCATGGTCCCAGCCCTGGGCATGCAAAACGCCATGCACGATCAGGTGCGCGTAGTGCGCCTGCAGCGGCTTGCCCTGCTCGGCCGCTTCGCGCGCCACCACCGGGGCGCACAGCACCAAGTCCGCCGTCACCACCGGTTCTTGGGTGTAGTCGAAGGTGAGCACGTTGGTGGCGTAGTTTTTTTTGCGGTAGTCGCGGTTCAGGGCCTGGCCCTCGTCTCCGTCAACGATGCGCACCGTGATTTCGGCATCGCGCTCCAGGGCGTGGCGAATCCAGCGCACCACCTGGTGGCGCGCCAGGGCGGCGCGGTGCGTGGGCGCATCGGCAAAACGTGCGAACTGCAGGGACAGCGAAAGTTGGGCAAGCATGGGGCAAAGACCTTGGATTCAGGTACGCGCGGGCGCGGCGCGGCTGCGTCGGACGGGCTGCGGCGGCGGTTCGGCGGGGTCAGCCGGTGTGGCCAGGGGCTCCAGACGCCGTGCGGCGTCGTAGGCGTCGACAATGCGTGCCACCAGGGGGTGGCGCACGATGTCGGCGCTGGTCAAGTGCGTGATGGCAATGCCCGTCACGCGGCGCAGCACACGTTCGGCCTCCACCAACCCGCTCATCTGCACCTTGGGCAGGTCGATCTGGGTCAGGTCGCCGGTGATGACGGCCTTGGCCCCAAACCCTAAGCGGGTGAGGAACATCTTCATCTGCTCGGGCGTGGTGTTCTGCGCCTCGTCCAGGATCACAAAGGCGTTATTCAGCGTGCGCCCCCGCATGAAACCCAGCGGGGCGATCTCCAGCTGCCCGCGCTCGAAGGCCTTGCTGACCTGGTCGAACCCCATCAGGTCGTACAACGCGTCGTACAGCGGGCGCAGGTAAGGGTCCACTTTTTGCGCCAGATCGCCAGGCAGGTAGCCCAGGCGCTCGCCCGCTTCCACCGCCGGGCGGGTGAGGATGATGCGCTGCACCGCGCTGCGCTGCAGGGCGTCCACCGCAGCGGCCACGGCCAGGTAGGTCTTTCCGGTGCCCGCCGGGCCAATGCCAAAGGTGATGTCGTGCTCGGTGATGTTGTCCAGGTAGCGGGCCTGGTTCTTGCTGCGCGGCTTGAGGTCTTGGCGGCGCGTGGCCAGCGCAGGGCCGCTGTCGCCCAACTCGCCGTCGCCACTGAGCATGAGCTGCACCGTGGCCGCGCTGATGGGCCGCGCGGCGCGCTCGTACAAGGCCTGCACCATGTCCATGGCGCGCTGGGCAGCGGCCTTGGGGCCTTCCACCTTAAATTGTTCGTGCCGGTGGGCAATGTGCACGTCCAGCGCCGCCTCGATGGCGCGCAGGTGTTCGTCCATGGGGCCGCACAGGTGCGCCAGGCGCGTGTTGTTCAGCGGGGTGAAGGTGTGGCGCAGAATCAAGCTGATAATTCCAAAGAAGGGAAACCCCCCAATGATAGGCACCCTGGCCACCCGCGTCTTGCCTACCGACTCACCTACCCAACCGTAGCACCATGATTGGCAAACTTACCGGCATTTTGAGCGACAAGAACCCGCCCCAGGTCATCGTGGACTGCAACGGCGTGGGCTACGAGGTGCAGGTGCCCATGAGCACCTTCTTCAACCTGCCCGCCGACGGCACCCGGGTGAGCCTGCTCACCCACTTTGTGGTGCGCGAAGATGCGCAGATTCTGTACGGCTTTGGCACCGAGCCGGAGCGCGCGGCGTTTCGCGAACTCATCAAGATCAGCGGCGTGGGGCCGCGCACCGCGCTGTCGGTCTTGTCGGGCATGAGCGTGGCCGAACTCTCGCACGCCGTCACCGCGCAGGAGGCGGGCCGCCTGATCAAGGTGCCGGGTATCGGCAAGAAGACGGCCGAGCGGCTGCTGCTGGAACTCAAAGGCAAGCTCGGTGCCGACCTGGGCACCCCCACGCAAGCCGTGGGCGATGCGCAGGCTGACATCCAACAGGCCCTGCTGGCGCTGGGCTACAGCGACAAGGAAGCCGCCGCCGCACTCAAGGCATTACCCCAGGGTGTTGGGGTGAGCGAGGGGATCAAGCTGGCGTTGCGGGCGTTGGCGAAGTAGGGGCGATGCATTCCGCGTGGTCGTTGGGGCTGGACACCCGGTTTGGACGCATTGCAGTCTGTCGCGAGTTACAGGTGCGAGGCAGGAATGCAGCGGTTGCTGTCCTTCGCTGCCGCGCTGCCAAATCCCTGTTTTGATCAAACAGCAGTCCCTCAGGTGCCTGCACCCAAACGGAATCACTGGCTGGTTTCAGTTGAGCAGCAGACGTCGGTACCATCCGGGATAAAGGCTGTGTCTTGGAGCTCGCCCTTCTATGAGTGCGAACAGGTGCTGCCGACCCCTATGCCTAGCACGCAACTATGCGTAGGACCACGGCATCCAGGTCCGCCGTCCGCTGGGTCTGCAGGTGTAGTCAGGGGCACGGCGCTTTGCATAGTTACAGGCTTTGCAGGAATTTCATCAGGTCATCGCTGGCACGGAAGCGCTTGAGCTTGATGTCAGGTGCCTCGAGTCGGGCGAGAGCCTTCTCCTTCATCTCCAGATTGGCCTCGACATAGCGGTGCGTCGTGTTCGTGCTCTCGTGAGCGTGTGCATGACTAATTGTCTGCTGGCATTCAACCAAACTCAGTGAAGCTCGAGCCACTCATCAGCTTCGTGACCGCGGCCAACTCCTGGTCATTTCCAACGTCCACCCGAATCTGGCCACCTGCTGGCGACAAATAGAATCCAAAGCCCCAGAGAATCCGCTCAGCATGGACAGCCAGGAACTGCAGTTCGGCAATGCCCGCCCAAGTGTCACGGGTGGTGAAGTACGAATCCAAATCACGGGATAAGAGAAAGAACCAGTTCAAGAGACCCGCTTTGTCCAGTACTTTGGCACTTTTTCCTGAATCCCAGGGGGTTGGATTGACCTGCCACAGAATGGCACCGGACGCCGCTGTTGTAAGGATCGTCTCTGCAAACAGTCCAAGAGTGAGCAGGAGCTTGTCCACATCCGGCTCGGCAAGGTATTGGGCCCTGGCTCGGGAAAGTCCCTCCAGGGCCCAACTCATAGCCTGGGCCTGGAGCGCATCTGCCATCTGAAATGCGTGTTGTTCCATCTCAATTGGGGAAGACAGGCGAGCACCAAAGTAGTGGGACGCGGCCAATTGCGCAGTACTCAGAAGGAAATTCTCAAGATGGCCGCGCTGCTCTTGCACTTCCTGATGCGTCACGCTTTTCGCAAAGAAGTGAATGTATGCGGCGCGGCCAAGGTGATGGCGCACAAGAGTGGCCGCGGAGCGCGCGTGCTCCGGCTTGCCGCTGACCATGATCTGTGCAAGTTCCACTGGCACAAATACCTGGCAGGCAAAGCCCTGTGGCGTGAAATTCGATTGACACGTTCCGAATCGCACCTGCTGCTTTCCATAGTCGTTGAGCGGCACACCACGCTGCGTTAGCACGGCGGCGACATCCGGGACGACAACGAGTGCGCGTAGGTGGTCTAGATACAGAGCCAATTCAGGCGAGTCCAGTTGCTCTTGCATGGTGGCTTCAAGCGCATTGTTTCTTAAGTTCTTCGGCAAGAACTCCACAACTGGAACCAGCGGTACCTGCCTTGCTGCCGTAAGCACCCTTCTTTCAGCGTAGGGTGCCGGCGCATCAAACACATCCTCCTCAACCAGCTTTTGGGAGTGGTTGGAAACTGTGAGCCCAATCTGCTTGGCGAGCTCGGTCATCTTCTCATCGTTGAGTGAGCTGATGAAGAAGTCGAGCGATGACTGCGCTAGCGCCGAGTTGAGTGTTTCCCAGTCGATGACTACATCTGCTCGGCTGCCAACAAGCAGCCTAGTCGAGCTCACTGGCATTAGCACGCCCGTCAGGGCGTCATCATCGGCAAGTGTGTAGGGTATGAGCTGCGAGAGATCAGCGTGGTCGCTGGCAAGCGCCAAGCAATCTGGCAAGATCACATGTGAACTCTTGGGCGCTTGTACTAGCTTCCAGTGTAAGGACTTTAGTCTCTCGGTACGCTTCTGCGGGACAAGCTCCTTTTCCAGCAGCCGGATGTGGCCGTTTTCAATTGCACCGGGCATGACTCCGGCAATGATTTCCGTGTACTTGCCGAACAGATCCGCCATGTTCTCGAAGTCGGCATTGAAGTGCTCCCGAACCCGGAACTTCACCATCCGGCCAAGACGCTGTCGCGCAACTTCAGGCAGCATGGCAGCATCCACGGCAAGATTTTCATCGATAGTCTTGTCAAACTTCGACTCTCTTGAGACACAGTCAATGCCCAAGTATGTTCGAGTCGATTCATTGCTGGCCAGGGCCTGCGACATGTGATCAAGGAACTTCTTGGCCATATCGGTGAAAGTACCGCGCATAAACGCAGCCCTGATGGAAAGATGAGATACGACCGACGCGGCAACTTCAGGCTCGACTCGACCCAGGGGGGCGTTTCGAAGTCCGTCAACCGCCGATGACAAGACGTCTTTCTCATATTGAGTGATGATATTGTCAAGTGCATCCTCGTCCCGCGACGGCTCGGAGTAAAAGTGCCGTTGCGCGGCAACTCCCTCCGTGGACGACTTGTAGGCCGCTTGTCCTTTGCGGAATACCCAAACCTGCGAATGCTTGCCAGTCTTCGACGCTTCGAAACCGCGCTGTAGAAGTTGCGGTATGAAATGTTGCTTGCTACCAGCCATACGTGCTCCAGATTTGATCCAACTCGTTTGCTTCGGCGTCAGCTTTAAGACATGCTGTCGAGATTCCGCTACGGGGAGCAAGCAGCCTTCCGATCTCGGCTTTCGTGCGGCTC
This sequence comes from Rhodoferax sp., assembly GCA_041919095.1. Taxonomy (GTDB): domain Bacteria; phylum Pseudomonadota; class Gammaproteobacteria; order Burkholderiales; family Burkholderiaceae_C; genus Allorhodoferax. Next base: position 4,840 of record JAYRUL010000007.1, read on the forward strand.
ACTCGGAAAATGCTACCCGAGCTGACTTCAGTCCGTGGCCTTATGCCATAGGATAGTGATGTCACCATCCCCAAAGTCAATGGCCATGCCTAAGAGCACATCGAAACTGAAAGCGCCACGCGGCGGCGGGAAACGCGCGCCCGCGACGCTGCGGTCGACGAGTGGTGCTGGGTTCGAGTTCGAGGACCTGATAAGCGCCAGGCAGTTGGTAAAAACCCTTTCAGGTGAGCAGGTCCCTGGAATCGGCGTCGTCACGCAGGTCCAAGCCCAAGTCTCGGCCTTGGGATGGCGGATCGACGACCTACTGCTGACGGCTCAGGCAACTAGCGCGCCCCGGCGGCTGGCGATCTCGGCGAAGGGTAATTTGCAAGTGACCGAGGCCGGCCTCCCGGGCGACTTCGTAGCACGCGCCTGGGAGCAGTGGCGTGACCAGCAAGGGCCATTCAACCGCGCAACCGACGGGCTGGCCTTGGTGACACTCGGCACGCATAATGAGTTTAGCCCAGCGTGGCGCGAAGTGAAGAACGCGTGCGGTGGCACGGATACAGCGCTCTCGATGAGCCGCATACGCAGCAATAGGAGGCAGTCGCGCATATTCGACAGCGTGCAGAGGCCCGGCGGCGCGACCGACGAAGAAACCATCGATCTCATTCTCCGTCTGCACGTGCTGCCGACCGACTTGCAGTTCGCGCCGTCCGATGATGAGACTCAGGCTATCGCGCAATGCCGCCGCTTGCTCGCGTCCGGCCGTGACGACGAAGCGCAAGCTCTCTGGAAGGAACTCATCAACGTCGCGAAAGATGTGCGCCTTCGCAGAGGGACAATCACCATCCCGGACCTGTTGTCCATGCTTCGGGGCCAGTTCGGCCTCCGCCATCACCCAGACTTCGGGCGTGATTGGGAGACACTCTCCAACATTACAGCGGACCACAAGGCGCGGATAGAGACGGAGCTGCCCTCAGGCTATGCCGTGCCCCGTACGACGGAGAAAGCATCGCTTCAGGCAGCTGTCGCCGACAACCCGGTCACGGTGGTTTTCGGAGAGTCGGGCTCGGGAAAGTCGGCGCTGGTCAAGTCTGTATTGGACGGCGCGTATCCAACTTGGAACCAGGTGTGGTTCGGCACCGAAGACCTGAAGACGGCGCTCATTGCGGCGCGCCGCGGTGCCCTTCCTCTGACGCACGACCTTTCGCTTGTATTGAACGCCACGGTGCAGCCCCAGAACGTTTTGGTCATTGACTCTGCGGAACGCATTGAGGCCGGCGAGTTCGTCGTCATCCGGAAGCTACTTCAAGCCATCCTGCCGAATGTCGGCGAAGAGACCGGGGGCGCGTGGCGAGTCATTATCGTCACGCAGACGCAGAGTTGGGTCGAAGGCGACGAGACGATGCTCGCCGGGCGGAAAGCGCATCTTGTCGAAGTTGAAACGCTCAAGAGCGATGCTGTGAAGCTGGCGCTTATGCCTTCACCCACTTTAGGCTGGTTGGCCGCGCATGACGACACCATTGCGGCGCTGACGAATCTGCGGACATTGGCGTGGGTCATCAAGGCGGGCGCAGCGCTAGGGTCAAACGCCGGTGGATTGGCGTCTCACACTGCCGTCGCCGACAGTCTCTGGAAGCATTGGACAAAGGGCCGCGCAGACGTGCAGTCCTTGATGATGCGCCTTGCCCACCGAGAAGCGTCGTTCGAGCGCACCTTCGCGCTGACCGAATTGGAACCGGCTGACACAGTGACGTTCATGCAGCGGACCTACGAGCTTCCGCTGCGCCTGAACGAGCGGACCAACCGTATCGAGTTCGAGCACGATCTCGCGGCGGATTGGGCGCGCTTCCAGTTTCTCAAGCAGATTTGGACTGACACGCAGCGGTGGGCTGCCCTGGCGGGCAATCCGCTCTGGACCAACGCCCTCAGGATGTTGGGCCAGTTCCTTCTGCGACAGCCGACCGAGAATGGCACAGCTTGGGACGACGCCTTTGGTCCCGCGGATGCTGCGAAGAATGCTCTGGCGAGCGATATCCTCCTCGACGCGCTCTGCTTGGACCCCAACGCCGAACGCTTCCTTACTGAACGCGTCGAGCTCCTGCTCAGCAACGGCGCAAAACTGTTCACGCGGTTGCTTCTGCGCTTCCACCATATCGCAACGTTGCCGACTGGCGGCGGAGTGGGACTGAGCGCTGCGGTTGGCCTGTACATGGATGCGCACCATCGTTCGATTGTCTTTGGCCGGTGGCCGCCAGTTCTCCGCTTCCTCATCGCGCAGCGGGCGCGACTGACTGGGCTAGTTTCGTCCGCTCTCGCAAAGGTCATAGAGACTTGGCTTACCAAGACGCCGCATACTTTGAGCAACGGCAATCCGATGCCTTACCGCCTAGAGATGGCAGAGATTGCGCTCGCTATGGCTCGGACCGTACAGGTCGAGAAAGGCCACGGCGTGATGTACCTGACGGATAAGCCTTTGCTTTACACCGCAGCACTGGCTGGTGCCGCCGACCTGCCGACCGAGGTCGGCAACTGGGCGCTCGAACTCGCAGGGCGCAGAGAGATAGATGATGATGTCAAACAGCGCATCTCAGAGGTTCTGCTTGCAAAGGCGAAGGAACACGCCGAACGTTTGAAGACCGACGCCGGATACAAGGCTCGGCACGCACGAAAGCAGATACCGCACTCCTTGGGGACGTCCCGCGAGTCCTTGCCGCCGTGGCCGCTTGGGGCCAGAGATAGAGTCGACATGGATTTCCGGACTGCCTGCATCAAGGAGAGCGGCATTCAGTCTCTAATGCGTGCGCAGCCAGACCTGGCGGCCGAAGTCCTGCTTGCGCTCATCATTGATGACCAGCCTGAACGGGAGTACCGGAGCTCGCGGCTCGAATTCGACCTTGGCCTCAAATACGCCCAGGAGGCATACCCGACTGCCTTCTGGAAAAGCCCGTTCTTTGCCTTCTTCCATCTGGCCCCGGACACGGCGATCACCTCGATCATCGCACTGGTAAATTTCTGCACGGAGCGCTGGGTCGCCGAGGTCATGGTGGGTCGCACCGGCGGGGCTCCAGGGGTGACACTGCAGTTTGCGGACGGTTCCGAGAAGACCTTCCCTGGCTGGTGGCATGTATTCGGCTGGCCACAGTCCAATGACTCAATACACAACGGAAACCTGTTCTGCGCTCTCGATGCGTTGGAGCGCTGGCTTACGATGCGGCTTGACGCGAGTGAGGACATCACCGCTGATATCGAGAGGATATTCCGTGAGGGGAACTCCGCGGCACTCGTCAGCGTGCTCGTCAACGTCGCAAAGTATCGGCCATCGATGCTGGTAGGGCCCCTAGCGGCCCTTATTACATTCCCGAACCTCTTCTATTGGGATAGCGTTCGCGTGAAGCAGGTTGGCTCCAACTTCGTCGGATGGAATTGGCTCCAGGGCGGCCAAGTGATGTTCGACTTCGCGCGTGATTGGACCCTGGCACCCCATCGCCAACGCAAATTCCTCGATGTTGTCGTCGAACTCTTGTTGGCCGATGGCGACGTTGCAGGGCGTCTTCAAACGCTGCTGCTGACTTGGAAGCTGCCTGACGACCCGAAGGAGGCCTTGGAGTTCAAGCTGCTCTTCGCCGAGCTTGACCTGGCCAACTATCAGACCGTAGTCAATTCAAAGACCGGAGCAGTGGAAAAGGGCCTCGTCTACCCTGACGAATTGCGCCGCGAAGTGTTGTCGTGGCAGAACGACAGCGCCCCAACCCTCACGTACGTCCTTGTACCGAACCAGTGCGAGCAGCGGCTTCAGGGTGGCCAACTGCTCACCGACAGGGAGGCCGGGTACCTCTTCAAGGTGCTCCAAGAATGTGACGACGGAACGCAGGGCGAAGACGACGACTTGAAATCGCGATGCCGTTTCGCTGCGGCTGGCACGCTCGTCGCATTGGGCAGCGCCTGGCTCTCCCAGAACACTGAAGCGCAGAAGCACGCACTCGTAGTCGTGCGCACCGGTCTTGCGGAGGTCACTTCGACAGGCGAAGAGGTTCGCAGGCAGCTCATGGGGCGCCGCGAAGAGCTGAAGTTCACCGCCTACGCCGTCATGCATCTGTGGCTCGCGGATGGAGATGGCGTTCAGGAATGGGAAAGCGCCGTCCTGCGTCTTCTGACGAGCGGCGACACGGGTGCGGCCGCTGTTGTGGTTGGCATCGCGTACACCAATAGAGAGAACCTTGGCACCGCTTGGTGGCGGCTGCTCCACGCCGGACTGCTCTGGTCAGGTCTCATCATGCTCGTACCGCACTACGGCGATGGCGACGATGCGGAGCGCGCCTGGAAGATGTGGCTCGCGCGGCTGCGACGCTTTTCACTGCGGGGACCGAACGCGACGCCAGATGACCTCGACTTCCAGCGTGTGGTTGCAGGTTTAGAACGTTTGGACTTCCAGCGCCGCACGCGGTTCTACGAGGCCGGCAATCAGACTTGGCGTGGAAAGCCGGAGCCCGAACGAGGCAGCTCGTTATCCGATCACTTCCTCGGAGCCCTGTTTCACTGGCTCATAGAAGGTGGAGGCACTGGCGACCGCGATCTCGACACGCGCTTGGCGTTGCGCATCTGGGATTACGAGGCCACGCGCGCCAAAGCGCACGAGAGAAAGGAACATGGCGAGTACGACTTACCGAGCCAGAACCTTGGCTATGGCATTCTTGTGAAGCTCGGAACCCTGTCGATCGCGGCGCCCGCAGGAGACGAGCGTGCGGTTTGGGAACCCGTTCTTGCCCACGGTCCGGCCGCACACTACGCGCTGCGGCACTTCATTCACGGCTTGTTCCTGCTACTAGGGAAAGGTGATGACCCGGTGGCATTCGAGCGCGTCTGGCGGGCCACCGCAGAGTACGGCCTTGCTGCCGATTGGTCTCAACCTGGTCTCTGGTTCCACGGCGAGCGCTTGATTTGCGACCTGCTTGGCTTTGGGCACGCGGATGCCCTGTCCCGGCTGCAACCGGGCGCAGTTCTGAGGATGAAGGATCTCTACGAACGCTGGGCGGCGTTGCATCTGGCTCGCGACGAAGAATGCGTCACCCGTTTCTGCCACTTCCTGACGACAAAGTTCGGAGCCCCACTTCGGCTTGACGGGCTTCGCTGGCTCGCCGCCCTGCTGATGGACCGCGAGCGTTCAGGTCGTTGGTACCGCGATGGTACGGGTGACGCATTGGTGGAGCTGGTGGCAGCGGCGTTGAGTGACGACGCGCAGGCCCTATCGCAACAAAAGGAGGCGCGCCAGGCTCTTGTCGAGATAGCGGCTGCACTTGCAGCAATGAACAGTCCAATTGCACTGGCTCTGCAAGAGCGCATCAAGCAGTTGCGATAACTTCGACAACTGGTTTCACTTGGGCGCGGGACGAAAGTGTTTTCGCAGCCGCAATCTCGATGTCTGCAATCGGGAAACGAGTCTTAGGGCGCGGGCGTCCGCTTTGTGTCGGGAAGTACGCGATCGGTCCGCATAAGTCCGGTCGTTCAAGGCCGGATTTCATCTCCGCACAGTGAACGACTGGTCTTGGTGGTACTGCGGCCATAGGAACTGCTGGCCGTTGAATGACTGGTATGGATCGGCGCAGCTATTCATGCCATCGATCGTGAGTGACTCAGATCAGCCTAGAAGAGTCGTGCACAACTGGAGGGTCCAAGGCCGCTTCCGCCCCACACCAGTCACACCCAAGTCGAAACGACTACCTGTTGCCACTCAAGGAAGCGAACTAACGCCAAATCAGCCACTGGCCCTCGTGGAATAAGCGTGTGCAGCTATCGATCTAATACCATCTTACTGCGCGTCCCGCACCACCCGGCCATTCAGCGGCTGCACCGGCCGCGCATTGTGGGGGTAGAGCTGGGCGAACAGCTTGTGCTGGGCTTTGGACAAGGTAACCGGGGTTTTCAACACCATCCACAGCACGTTTTCGCTGCACGGCGGCGTCGTGAGTGAGCCCATGAACTGGTAGTAGCGCTGGTCAGTGGGCAGGAAATCGGCCAGGTTCAGCAGGCCTGCGGGCATGCGTACGCGGTCTCCGGCGTCCAGCGGCATGTAGGTCCAGACTTTGTCGATGACGGCGTTGGCCGCACCCTCGTCCACCAACACGGCGACCACGGCCAATTGCCCCTCGGGGCTCTTGTGCACCAGGTGCGCCACCAATGGATAGCGCTTGCCGTTGACCTGCTCTTCGGACGGGGTGTGGAAGTGAAACTGCAGCAGCCGGTAGGCGCTGCCGCGAACGGTGAGCTGGTTATCGCCCTGCACATCCACCTGAATGGTGTGGCCGTTGTTGACCACGCTGGCATTGCTGGGGCTGTAGGCAAACTGCAGCGGCTCGGCCGGGCCTTGCAGCGTGGCACCGTCTTCGATGGCGATGGGGGATTGGCGCTTGCCCAGGGCACACACATTGAACTCGGGCTTGAGCTTGCCCCAGGCCTGCGGGCCGGTGTCGCCCTCGTAAGTCCAATGGACATCGTCGCCATGCCCGGCCTTGGCCGAATCGTGCGCCGCAGCGGCGCGGGTTTTGCCGTGTGGCGCGGCGCGGGTGGCGGCGGGCTTAGGGGGCGGGGCAGCGCGCACCGGTTCGGGCTTGCTTTCAACGGTGACGGTCATGCGCTGGCTGGCCACGGCGGTGCCCGACAGGGCGGCGCGGATCTTGTCGGCCAGCGGCGTGGATTTGCTGGGCAGCACATCCCCAGTGCTGGTCTTGGCTGCGCTGGCCGGACCCGCAACCGCTGGGGCCACCTCTGATGCGGCAGGCTGGGTCGGTTTGGACGCTTCGGCAGCGGTGGGTTCGGCGGCCCACACGCCAGGCCCCCAACAACCGACGCCCAAAAGCAGGATGGGCAAGACAGCAGCGACAAACGCCTGGGCACGATCGGCATTGGGTTTCATGAAGGGCCTTTTGGTAAATGGCATGCACGGCGCGTCCTGCGCCCCCTTCGATGCTATCGGCTCTTTGGGGGGCCGACTTGAACCACCCGATCGCGCAGTGCCCGGACGGGCCGGTGCTACAGTGCCGAGTCCACCCTATCTGCCCGACCGCTGTGAGCATCCAAACCGACGACTTCTCCCCTGCCGCACCGCGTGTGGTGTCGCCCGCGCCTACATCCCCCGGCGAGGAGGCGATCGAGCGGGCCCTGCGCCCCAAGTTGCTCGATGAATACGTGGGCCAGGCCAAGATTCGCGAACAGTTGGAAATTTTTATTGGCGCGGCCAAGAAGCGCAGCGAGGCGCTGGACCATGTGCTGCTGTTTGGCCCGCCCGGGCTGGGCAAGACCACGCTGAGCCACATCGTGGCGGCCGAACTGGGCGTGAACCTGCGCCAGACCAGCGGCCCGGTGCTGGAAAAGCCCAAGGACCTGGCTGCGCTCTTGACCAACCTGGAAAAGAACGATGTGCTCTTCATCGACGAAATCCACCGCTTGAGTCCGGTGGTGGAAGAAATCCTGTACCCCGCGCTGGAGGACTACCAGATCGACATCATGATTGGCGAAGGCCCCGCAGCGCGCTCCATCAAGCTCGACCTGCAGCCTTTCACCCTGGTGGGCGCCACCACGCGCGCGGGCATGCTCACCAACCCGCTGCGCGACCGCTTTGGCATCGTGGCGCGGCTGGAGTTCTACACGCCCGAGGAACTGGCGCGCATCGTCACGCGCAGTGCGGGCTTGTTGCACGCACCCCTGGATGCCGATGCCGGTTTCGAAATCGCCCGGCGCAGCCGTGGCACGCCGCGCATTGCCAATCGTCTGTTGCGCCGCGTGCGCGACTATGCCGACGTCAAGGGCAGCGGCCACATCACCCTGGACATGGCCCAGCGCGCCCTGGCCATGCTGGACGTGGACCCGCAGGGCTTTGACGTGATGGACCGCAAGCTCCTGGAGGCCGTTGTGCAGCGCTTTGACGGCGGCCCGGTGGGGTTGGACAACATTGCCGCCAGCATTGGCGAAGAGCGCGAAACCATCGAGGACGTGATTGAGCCCTACCTGATCCAGCAAGGCTACCTGCAGCGCACCCCGCGCGGGCGCATCGCCACGCTGGCGGCTTGGCGGCACCTGGGCCTGACACCACGCAATGCGCAAGGCGGGTTGCTGGAGGAGTAGGCAGGGCGTTGCTGTCGAATTTTGCAGCAAAATAGGCTTCAAGACCCCGCAAATAATGCGTAAGCAGCTATCTATTTTGTAGCATCTATGGCGTTATTTCTTGGTAGCTTTCCCACCCTTTTGCGCGTAGCAGGCAGGCTGGGCACGCCGCACATCCCCAGCCCCAAGAATGCCGATGTAGACGGTCCCCCAGGTAGCAGGTATGGGTGTGTTCCACGATCAGATTGACCAATTCGTTGCCACCAAGTTGTTCGGCCATGCGCCAAGTCGCGGCTTTGTCAATCCACATGAGCGGCGTTTCTATCAAGAACCGCCGGTCCATTCCCAGGGAAAGCGCCAGTTGCAGCGCTTTCATGGTGTCGTCTCGGCAATCGGGATAACCAGAAAAGTCGGTTTCGCAAACGCCCGTGACCAAGACCTGTAGATTGCGGCGGTAAGCTACCGCTGCGGCCAAGGTCATGAAGAGCAGATTGCGGCCTGGAACGAACGTATTGGGCAGACCATTGGTTTCCATCTGAAACGCGGTATCGCGGGTCAGGGAAGTTTCACTCACAGCACCGAGAACTGCCAAGTCCAGCACATGGTCTTGCCCGAGTTTGCGGCCCCATTGAGGAAACTGGTTGCGCAGCTCGCTCAGAACGGCTAACCGCGACTCCAATTCGACATGGTGGCGTTGCCGGTAGTCAAAAGCGATCGTTTCAACACGTTCATAGCGCTGCAACGCATGGGCAAGGCAGGTGGCCGAATCCTGGCCACCCGAAAACAGGACAAGCGCACTGGTATGCATGGGCCCAATGGTAGACCATTCCCTGCGCGCAATACGCTGCCGAGACGCCGCCGGCGGACGACAGCCTTGGTGAAACTGGCGCAGGTGCCAAACGCTTCAGACACCGTACCCGCACAGAGAATTCGTGCTAGATGTTCTCAGTCTTTTTGATGGTATGCGGGGCGTAGACCAAAACTTCTTTCGCCACCAGGCCAGGATGTTCGGTCGGCGCTACCGGCTTGGGCGCATTCAGATGGAGCTGATTGGCCACCTGCTCCATTTGCACCGCATTGGCGCTGGCGGTCCACATGCTTTTGATATGCTCCAGCAAGACTTGGTACATCGGCTTGGGCGGTGGATCTTCCACTTGGTCCTTGGCTGGCTTGTGGATGGTCCAATCGTTGGAAACCCTCGTTGCGTCGGCCCCCGCCCGCACCGGGTCGGCAGTCCCACGATGCATCTTGTCGGCGTCCTGCCCTTTCAGGGCCGGATTGACCAGATCAACCACCCCTTCCGCAGGTTCGATCGACAGGGTGCTATTGACTGCAGGATTGACAGGCGCAACCGGAATGACCCTGCCTACTCCAGACGAAGCCAAATCCACGCCAGCGGGGCGCAGGTTCGGGTTTCGATCAATGGTGGGCAGTTGCATTTTGCTTGGGCCTTTGAGCCCCTCCAGTTACTTTTTTGAGTGGACGTACGTTTCATAACGGCAGATTTAGGGGGTTATTTAGGCCTATTTCCAAAAAAACGCTAAAAAATCCAGCCGCCTTGAATTTGCACCAGCTTGGTGCAGATCCACTACAGACGTCATAAATTGCTGAAGTTCGGACGACGCTTTTCCAGAAACGCAGAAAAAGCTTCCTTGGCAGCCGGTTCCTGCAGCAACCGAGCAAAGCTGGCCCCCTCCTCAGCCATCTGGCTCAACACGGTGGTCATGAACCCTTGCTTCATGAGCCGCTTGGTCTCGACCAAGGCCGCCATCGGCTTGGCCGCAAGCTTACGCGCCTGCGCTTGCGCCACGCTATTCGCTTCGGTAGGGGGAACGACGCGGTTGACCAGGCCAACCTCCAAAGCCGCCTCAGCCATGAAAGGCTCCCCCAGCAGCAAGGCCTCGGCTGCGCGGTGGTACCCCAACATACGCGGAACCAACAGGCTGGACGCGGCTTCCGGGCAAAGCCCCAGGTTCACAAAGGGCATGGAAAACGCGGCGTTGTCACCCGCATAAACCAGGTCGCAATGAAACAGCATCGTGGTTCCGACACCGACTGCCGGACCGCATACAGCGGCCACCAGCGGTTTGGGATACTGGGCAATCGCACGCAAGAAAACGAATGCCGGTGACTCGCCATCGGCAGGCTTGCGTTGCAGAAAATCTTCGATGTCATTGCCGGCGCAGAAAACCGTGACATCCCCCTGGATCACGGTCACACGCACGGCGTCGTCTTGCGCCGACGACGTCAGTGCCTGCGCCAGCGCCGCATACATGGCCGGTGTGAGCGAGTTCTTCTTGGCCACGCGGTTGATGGTGAGCGTTTGCACGCCGGACTCGGTGTGGATCAGGATATCGGACATCTCTCTTCCTAGCTTTTGTAGTAAACAACCTGGTGTGTCGTGGCCAGCACGCGTCCGACCTGGTTCCACAGCAATCCGGTCTGGTCAAAGTATCCGTTACGAAACGCCTTGGCGCGGGCTTGCCCCAACAGATAGCCATCGCCAGTCGGGCGCAGGTCGGCTTCGCTGGCATGGAAATAGACGCTCAAACTGATAGTACCAATGGGCACCAAGGTCGCCCTGCGAACAAACACGCGCGGAAAAAACACATCAGCCAAGGCTGCCAGAGAAGCAAAGTCCAACGGGCGCGGTGGGTTGTCGCGCAACCAGAGCCGCGACAGGCTGCTGTCCCCGCCGCCGTCCCATACGCGCGGGATGGCCCCTATAAAAGGCCGAATCTCATAGCGCTTGATCCATTCCATGGGCACAGGTCCCTGGCCCGGGGAGACCGCTTCGGGAGCAGGTGCATCGGGCATCACCTCGTCGTCCACACCCCAGGTCTCGCGGCGTACGGCCGTGATCGCAGTGCCGGTCATGAGGACTCCTTCCGGCTGGCTTAGTGACAAGGTCCAATGCTGGGTGGAACGGTTGGTACGTACTGGCACGGCCTCGATGCGAAACGCGCCGTCCTGAACTGCGGCGGCAAAATTCACGGTCAACGCCACCGGATCACCCAAGCGCTGCGGATGCAATAGGATGGCGTTGAGCAACTGCGCCGCACTGACGCCGCCAAAAGGGCCGACCATGTTGGCATAAGCCGGGTGTGTCTGGCCCGTCCACTGGTTGCCGCCGATGGGAGTCAGGGCGATGGCTTCGTCAAATACGTGGGTGCTCATAAAGTAACCTCCTGCGGCAGGTTGCGCAAATGTTTTTCAAGCCGTGGCCATATACCGGCCACATGCTCACGACGGAAGGCACCCAGGTGGCCGATGCGGCGTACGCCCACGTCCTGCGGGGCCACGCGCAGCATGCGCCGCGGCGCGTTGGCGTAGAGGTTCATCAGGCTCAGGATACCGGCCTCGGTCATCATCTCGTCGTCCTGGATGGACAGCGACAGCACCGGAAAGCGCACCTCCTCATACGACTGGCGCACGGCACCGCCTTCGGCCCCCGCGCTGTACTGCGGGTGCAGGCACCACGTGCGCCACTGGCGTATCACGCCATTGGGCAGGTCGCCAACAGCGCCCAGGCGCTTGCCCGGGAAGTAGCCGAACAGGCGTGTGGTGACCGGCACCAGGAAGTACCACATAAAGGGCACCTTGCGGCGCAACGCGGGTGCATTCTGTTTCCAGTAGCCGCTGCCCGCCGCCACGCCCAGCAAGCCGCTGAGCTTGTGGCCGTTGCGCAGCATGCCCGGCAGCTGCGCGCCCAGGCTGTGGCCGATGGCATACAAGGGCTGGCCCGGCTGCAGGCTGGCGGCCCAGTCGACCACGGCTTCGTAGTCGCGCACCCAGTCGAACAGGTTGGCCCGGAAGCCGCGCAGGCCCCGGTGCGGTGTCGTGGGGATGGATGCGCCCGAACCGCGGTAGTCGAACGTCACCACTTGCCAGCCCTGGGTGGCCAGCCAACGGGCGAAATCGGCGTAATAGGCCTGGGGCACGCCCATGGCCGCCCCGACCACCACCGTGCCACGCGCCGCCTCCGGGGGCACGAAGTGGCGAACCGCCACACGCCCCCCACCCTCGCTGTCGAGCACCAGGCCGTGCTCCGCTACCGCGCCTGCTTGCGTTGTCATCACTCTTGCTCCATAAAAAAAGCCACCCGCAGGTGGCTTGTCGGAACCGCGTGCTTACACGCGTTCGAAAATCCCTGCCGCACCTTGTCCGGTCCCCACGCACATGGTGACCATGCCGTATTGGAGATTGTGGCGGCGCAGGGCGTGAATCACTGTCGCGGCCCGGATAGCGCCGGTGGCGCCCAACGGGTGGCCCAAGGCAATGGCACCGCCCATGGGGTTGACCTTGGAGGGGTCCAGCCCCAGCGTGTTGATAACCGCCAGCGACTGCGCGGCAAAGGCTTCGTTCAACTCGTACCAGCCGATGTCCTGGCTGTTGATACCAGCGTAGCGCAGGGCGGCAGGAATGGCCTCGATGGGGCCGATGCCCATGATTTCCGGTGGCACGCCGCGCGCGGCGTAGCTCACGAAGCGCGCCAGCGGCGTCAGGCCAAACTGCTTGACCGCCTTTTCACTGGCCAGGATCAGCGCACCGGCGCCGTCACTGGTCTGCGAGCTGTTGCCAGCGGTGACGCTGCCACGGGCAGCGAACACCGGCTTCAATTTGGCCAGGCCTTCGAGCGAGGTGTCGGGGCGTGGGCCTTCGTCCAGGCTCACGGTGCGGGTCTTGGTACGGACTTCGCCGGTGGCCAGATCGGGCGTGCGCTCGATCACGTCAATGGGGGTGATCTCATCGCTGAACTCGCCAGCCTGCTGGGCCTTGATAGCGCGCTGGTGCGATTCGAGCGCAAAGGCATCTTGCATTTCGCGCGTCACCTTCCACTGCTGGGCCACTTTCTCGGCGGTCAGGCCCATGCCGTAGGCAATGCCGACGTTCTCGTCGCGCTCGAAGATGGCGGGATTGAACGAGGTCTTGTTGCCGCCCATGGGCACCATGCTCATGGACTCGGCACCGCCAGCAATCATCACGTCGGCCTCACCCACGCGGATGCGGTCGGCAGCCATCTGGATGGCGGTCACGCCCGAAGCACAGAAGCGGTTGACGGTGACACCGCCCACCGGATTGGCAAAGGCCAGGCCGGTGGCGATGCGGGCCATGTTCATGCCCTGCTCACCTTCGGGGAAGGAGCAACCAATGATGGCGTCTTCAATCGCCTTGGGGTCCAGCGTGGGCACCTGCAGCATGGCGCTGCGGATGGCGGCGACCAGCAGCTCGTCGGGACGGGTGTTGCGGAAGTAGCCGCGGCCCGAGCGCCCGATAGGGGTGCGCGTGGCGGCAACGATGTAGGCGTCTTGTACCTGTTTCATGGAGTAGCTCCTTGTCTGTTCGGTTGGGCTCCGGCCTCAGGCCGGAACACTCTGGGCTTGGGGTGCTGCAGCCTTCTTGGCTGGCACCCAGGCCCAGATGAATTCACACACGATGGGCGCTTCGCCCGAGGCATCGGTCACGGTCACGGGAACCACCACCTCGCCCTTGTCCTGGCTCTGCATCAGTTGGCGCTGCTGCGGCGTCAACTCGGCCACAGCGCGCATGTCGCCTTGGGTGCGGCGCTTGAACTGCACCTTGAGCTCCTTGGCCAGGGGCAGGCAGTCGTCGCGCACGTTCATGCCCACCACCATGCCGGTGGCGGTTTCGGCCAGCAGCGTCATCGCGGCGGCATGCACGCCCTTGATGTGGTTTTGCACCCTGCGTTCGTTGGCAATGGCAATCTCCACCGTCTCGGGCGTCATCACAGCGAAGTCCAGCCGCGCGGTGCCGGTAAAAGGTACGGCACGGCGCAACACGAAATTGCGGGCGTGCTGGCGCAGGGGCGCAGGCACCAGGTCCAGCTTGGCCAGCGTGCGGGCCAGGCGGTTTGGGCGGGCAGTGGTCGTGGCCATGTCAGTTGCGCACGGGCTTGCCAGTGCTCATCATGCCCATGATCCGCTCTTGCGTCTTGGGGTGGTTGAGCAGACTGCAAAAGGCCTTGCGCTCCATGGCCATGAGGTATTCCTCGGTCACCAATGTGCCCGCATCGACCTGGCCGCCACAGACCACTTCGGCAATCAGCTTGCCAATGTGGAAGTCGTGCGCGCTGATGAAGCCACCGTCGCGCATGTTGACCAGTTGGGCTGTGATGGTGGCAATGCCACTGCGCCCGGTCACAGGGAAGCTGCGTTTGTGCGGTGCGCGGTAGCCACCGGCGAACAAGGCCTTGGCTTCATTGATGGCCACGAACAGCAGCTCGTCCTTGTGCGGAACGATGACGTCGCTGTCCAGCAGGTAGCCCAGCTTGCGGGACTCCAGCGCACTGGTGCCCACCTTGGCCATGGCGGCTGCGGTAAAGCCTTCGGTCAGGAAGGGCAGCAAGTCTTTCGACGTGGACAAGGCCATGTTCTCTGCTGCACGGCGGGCGATGTAGGTCAGGCCACCCGCACCCGGCACCAGGCCCACGCCCACTTCCACCAGGCCGATGTAGCTTTCCATGGCCGCGACGCGTTTGCTGGAGTACACGGCCAGCTCACAACCGCCACCCAGGGCCAAACCACGCACGGCGGAGACCACGGGAACATTGGAGTAGCGCAACTTGAGCATGGCTTGTTGCATCTGCTCTTCGGCGCCGCCGATGGCATCGGCACCGCCCATCATGAAGGCAGGCAACATGGATTGCAGGTCGGCCCCCGCAGAGAACATCTCGTCGTTGGACCAGATCACCAGCCCTTGGTAGTCCTTGTCGGCCAGCGCCTGGGCTTGCAACAGGCCTTCGACCACGCCGGGCCCGATGGCGTGCATCTTGGTCTTGATGCTGGCAATCAAGATATCGCCATCCAGCGTCCACAGGCGGATCGACTCATCTTCAAATACGGACGTTCCCGCGGTGGCAGCCGATGCAGCATTGGCACCCAGCACGCTTTCCGGGAAGTGCTGACGGGAGTAAACCGGCAGGGAACGCACAGCGACAAACTGACCCGTCGTGGGGTTGAACGAACCTTCGGGTTGGTGCACCCCGCCGCGCTCGGCCACGGGGCCTTCAAACACCCACTTCGGCAGCGGCGCGCTGCACAGCGCCCTGCCTGCTGCGATGTCTTCTTGCACCATGTTGGCCACTTCCAGCCAACCGGCTTCCTGCCACAGCTCGAAGGGGCCTTGCTTCATGCCAAAGCCCCAGCGCATGCAGAAGTCCACGTCGCGGGCGTTGTCGGCAATCGATGCCAGATGCACCGCAGCATAGTGAAAGCTGTTGCGCAGGATGGCCCAGAGGAACTGTCCTTCCTTGCCTTCCGCGTTGCGCAGCAGCTGGAGGCGCTCGGCTGCGGGTTTCTTGAGCATGCGGGCGTAGACCTCGTCGGCTTTTTGGCCAGCGGGAACGTAGTCGCCACTCGCCAGGTCAAAGCGCAGCACATCGCGGCCCACCTTTTTAAAGAAACCGGCCTTGGTCTTCTGCCCGAGGTTGCCCTTTTCCAGCAGGGTCTTCAACACCACGGGTGTAGCAAAGCTTGCGTAGAACGGATCGGTCTCGACGGACAGTGTGTCCTGCAGCGTTTTGATGACGTGGGCCATGGTGTCCAGGCCCACCACATCGGCGGTGCGGAAGGTACCGCTGGAGGCGCGGCCCAACTTCTTGCCGGTGAGGTCATCGACCACGTCGTAAGTCAGGCCAAAGTTCTCCACCTCCTTCATGGTGGCCAGCATGCCGGCAATACCGACGCGGTTGGCGATGAAGTTGGGCGAATCCTTGGCGCGCACCACGCCCTTGCCCAGGTTGCTGGTCACAAAAGCTTCCAGCGCATCGAGGTACTGGGCTTCGGTGGTGGGCGTGTTGATCAGTTCCACCAGCGCCATGTAGCGCGGGGGGTTGAAGAAGTGAATGCCGCAGAAGCGCGGCTTGATCTCCTCTGGCAGCGCTTCCGACAACTTGGTGATGGACAAGCCCGAAGTGTTGGAAGCGACGATGGCGTGCGGCGCGACGAAGGGTGCGATCTTCTTGTACAGATCGAGCTTCCAGTCCATGCGCTCGGCGATGGCTTCGATGATCAGGTCGCACTCTTTAAGCACATCCATATGCTCTTCGTAGTTAGCCTGCTGGATCAGCACGGCGTCTTCGACCACGCCCAAAGGCGCGGGTTTGAGCTTCTTTAGGCCTTCGACAGCCTTGGTAACGATGCCGTTCTTGGCGCCTTCTTTTGCAGGAAGATCAAACAAGACGACGGGAACCTTGACATTGACCAGATGGGCGGCGATCTGCGCGCCCATCACGCCAGCGCCGAGCACGGCGACTTTGTTGACGGTAAAGCGGGACATAAGAGTTCCTCTAGGGATTCAGGTGCGATGGCGTCGATCAGGACGCTACGCGGTTCCAGATTTGGGTGCGATAGAAAGGGCCGATATAGCCGCGCATTTGCAGTTTCTTGCCCCCTTCGATGGGCGTGACGGTGGCGCGATAGACCTTGCCGTTCTTGGGATCGAGGACGTTGCCCCCTTCCCACAAGTCCTGCCCATCGGCTTTTTTCAGACTGCGCAGAATCTCCATGCCCAAAATGGGTTGGTCTTTGCGTTCGTCCTTGCACTCCACACACTTCTCGTCGGGTTTGGCTTTGGGGTCGAGGATCTTCTCGACTTTGCCCGATAGCACGCCAGCGGACTCCACAATCCGAATCTCGGACTTGACAGTACCGTCCTTGTCGTCAATGGTTTGCCACAGACCCACCGGGGTCATCTGCGCCATGGAGGCGACACCGATCAACATTCCCATTGCCATAACCAGTAAATTGCGCTGCATACAGTCTCCTTCGTTCTTTGCGGTATCGGCTGGTGTATTAGGCCAACGCGGCGTCGGTATCCATCAGGACCTTGGAGCCTGTGCGCGCAGTGCGCATGAGCGTCGCGGTTTCCGGGAACAGCTTGGCAAAGTAGAAGCGTGCGGTTTGCACCTTGGCCAGATAGAACGGGTCGTTGTTGCCGGCGGCAATTTCGCGCAATGCCACCTGCGCCATGCGGGCCCAGAAGTAGCCAAACACCAGGTGACCCGCGACACGCAGGTAATCCACGGCAGCGGCACCGACTTCGTCGGGGTTCTGGAAGCCCTTGAAACCAATCTCCGTAGTGAACTTGGTCATCTGGTCGCCCAGGATGGCAATAGGAGTGATGAACTCAGCCATTTTTTCGTTCACGCCTTCTTCTTCAACCAGAAGTCCGACCAGCTTGCCAAACTTCTTAAGGGTGGCGCCGTTGTTGGACAACACCTTGCGCCCCAACAGATCCAGCGACTGGATGGTGTTGGTACCTTCATAAATCATGTTGATGCGGTTGTCACGCACATATTGCTCCATGCCCCATTCCTTGATGAAGCCATGCCCGCCAAACACCTGCATGCACGCATTGGTGGAAATATGTCCATTGTCAGTAATGAAGGCTTTGGCGATGGGTGTCAAAAGTGCCAGCATTTCACCGGCGTCTTTGCGCACCTTTTCATCGGGATGGTGGTGCTCTTTTTCGAGCAACATGGCGCAGTAGCTCTCCAGCATGCGGCCACCTTCGGCATAGGCCTTGGCCGTGAGCAGCATCTTGCGCACGTCCGGGTGAACGATGATGGGGTCTGCGGGTTTGTCCTTGGCTTTGGTGCCCGAGAGACTGCGCATCTGGATGCGGTCCTTGGCATAGACCAGCGCATTCTGGAAGGCCACTTCCGTCAGCCCGACCGATTGATTGCCCACGCCCAGGCGGGCGGCGTTCATCATCACGAACATGCCCTGCATGCCCTTGTTGGGCTGGCCCACCAAGGTTCCGATTGCATTTTCTAGAACCATCTGGGCAGTGGCACTGGCCTTGATGCCCATTTTGTGTTCGAGACCGCCGCAATAAATGCCGTTTCGCTCGCCAAGGGATCCGTCCTTGTTGACCAGGAATTTCGGCACGATAAACAAGCTCACACCTTTGATACCGGGAGGCGCATCGGGCAAACGCGCCAAGACCAGGTGGATGATGTTGTCCGCCATATCGTGTTCACCGGCGCTGATAAAAATCTTGTTGCCAGTGATCTTGTAGGTGCCGTCGCCCTGGGGTTCCGCCTTGGTCCGCATCAAGCCCAAGTCCGTTCCACAGTGGGGTTCGGTCAAGCACATCGTGCCGGTCCATTCCCCACTGGTCATCTTGTTCAGGTAGGTTGCTTTTTGTTCATCCGTTCCATGGGTCTCCAGGGCGGCATAGGCACCATGCGTCAGGCCAGGGTACATGGTCCAAGCCTGGTTGGCGCTGTTGAGCATTTCATAGAAAGCGGTGTTGACGACAAATGGCAGAGCCTGCCCACCGTATTCGGTACTGCAACTCAGTGCCGCCCATCCACCTTCGATATAGGTCTTGTAGGCTTCCTTGAAACCCTTGGGGGTTGTCACGGCATGGGTGGTATTGTCCAAACTGCAACCTTCGGCATCGCCGGACTGGTTCAACGGGAAGATCACTTCAGAGGCAAACTTGCCGCCTTCTTCCAATACCGCATTGATGGTGTCAGCATCCACGTCGGCATGCTTGGGGATCTGCTTGAGATCGTCCACGACCTTGAGCACTTCGTGCATCACAAACTGCATGTCGCGCAGGGGCGGGTTGTAAGTAGGCATCTGAGTTACTCCTTGTAGAACAGTGGATCAGGTAAGAGAGGGCACACCGTAGCGCGCCAGAATGTGTTCAAAACCCCGGTTGGCGCGCTCGATGGAACCGGGCTTTTTCAGAAATCGGGCTTCGTAGTGCACGGCCAGGATGAGCCCGTGGATTTCAAAGGCCATCTGGTCTTCGTCAACATCGGGCCGCAAATGACCACATTCGCGTGCCATCACGATCGCGCGGTTCATCGCTGCCAGCCAGGTTTGAACCGACGCAGCCAGCGCGTCACGAACCGGGCCGGGCCGGTCATCAAACTCGACCGCCCCACTAATGAAGACGCAACCGGACTGAATTTCTATCGCTACCCGTTTCATCCAGTTCGCAAACAATGCGCGTACACGCGGCAACCCACGGGACTCGATCATTGCCGGATCAAACACTTCGGACTGGAACAACTTGAAGTACTGGTGCACGACGGCAATCTGCAAGTCTTCGCGGGATCCGAAGTGGGCAAAGACGCCCGACTTGCTCATTTGGGTCGCCTCGGCCAGCGCACCAATGCTCAACCCCTCAAGCCCCACGCGCGTGGCCAATCCCAGGGCCGCATCCACAATGGTCATTTTGGTCTGCAGCCCCTTTTGCATGACCCTGCTTTTGGCCGTGGGGCTGGTAACCCCAAGCGTCCGCGCTTGAACAGCAGGCTTGGCAGAAACGGAGGTAGCTGGCATGGAGTGAAGCACTTCAAAAATAGAACGATCGTGCTATTTTGCAGCATTTCTATGGACGACCGCTACCCCCTCGTTGCTCTAGAGGGCTTTTTCTAACCAAAATGCGGGTTTACCCCAGCATCAAAGCCAGGCTGGCGTCCAGGTTTTCTGACGGAGGTCGTCGGTAGCCGGATCGCACAAACCGCTGCAACCGTCCAACCAGGAAGGCCGCCAGGACCGACGCACGCACCTGGGCATCCGGCGTGGTCATGACTGACGCATGCGCGGCAGATTGCGAGGCTTCCCGCAGGCACTGTTTGAGGGTGGCTTCGACCTTGTCGAAAAACTGGTTCATGCGCGCGACCAACCGCTCGTTTTCGAAAACCAGTGCGTCACCCACCATCACCCGGGCCATGCCGGGGTTCTTTTCTGCAAATTGCACAATGACCAGCGCAATCTGGGCGGCCTGGCGCGCGCCAATCACTGCAGGCGATTCTCCAGCGGCCGCTGGCCGTTCTTGAATCTGCGCTATGAGGGAGAACACGGACTGCTCGATAAATTCGATCAAGCCCTCGAACATTTGTGCCTTGCTGGCAAAGTGGCGGTACAACGCCGCTTCGCTAACCTCCAGGCGAGCCGCGAGTGCCGCAGTGGTGACGCGTTCGGCATGCGGTTGCTCCAACATGGCCGCCAAGGCCTGCAGGATCTGGACCCGACGCTCCCCCGGTTTGGGTCGCTTGCGCACGGACGCACCGGCGTCGCGGGGGGGTAAATCGGCAAGGCTGTCCTGGGGTTCAGACATCATGGCGCAAGGGCAGTTGGGAGTGAAAATGATTCTCGCACACGCACTTTCAGGGTTTGCCCCTAGGCAGCGAGCTCCGGCTTCAAGCCTGCAGCTCCAGGCGCATTCGCAATCCTGGCCCGTTGTGTGCGTCCAGTACCTGCAGCTGGGTTTGGTGTACACGCGCCACCTCAGCTGCAATCGCCAGGCCCAGCCCCGTTCCTTCACCCGCCGTCCCGGGCACCCGGTAGAAACGCTCCAACACTTTGGAACGCTCCCCCACCGGGACACCCGGACCATTGTCTTCAACTTCCAGGAATGGATGCACCTGCCCGTCAGGCAAACCGGTTCCCTGCTCTACACCGCAGCGCAACGTGACATGCCCTTCAGGCGGCGTGTATTTGATGGCGTTATCCACCAAGTTGGTCAACAACTCGCGCAGCAGCCACTCCTGGCCCCAGGCGTGGGCTTCTTGCACATCCAAGCCCAAGTCGATGTGTTTGGCCGCAGCCGCATCCAAATGGGTCTCCAGCATGATCTCGCACAGGGCACGCAAATCCACCCGTTGCTGGCTGAGTGTGTCGGCGTTGCGCGCATCGGCCCGCGACAGGGCCAGCAACTGGTTGACCAATTGGGACGTGCGTCGCGTGGCATCGCGCAATTTGAGTATCTGCCCGGCACTGACCTTGACTTCAGCCAGAACCGGACCGCTTGCCATGTCGTCACTCAAGGCGGCCCGGTCGCGCCAATCCGCACGTCCGGCTTGATTGACCACTTGCGCCCACGCTTCCACCTGCGCTTGCTGGGCCGCCAAAGGTGTGCGCAACTGGTGGGCGGCGTCGGCGACAAAGCGCCGCTGGCTTTCGGCCTGCGCGTTCACCAATTCAAAGAGTCGGTTCAGGGACTGCACCAGGGGGCGGACCTCCGCAGGGGAGCTCTCAACGTCGATATTGGACAAGTCGCGTGGCGAACGGCGCTCCACCGCCCGTTTGAGTTCGATCAGCGGCCTAAACGCCCTGCGAACGGCCCAGTTCACGGCAAACAAGGCCGCTACGACCAATAAGGTATTGGGCAAAACCACCCGGACCCACAACTGGCGCAGCCACTGCTGGCGCGGGTCAGACCCGTCTGCCATGCGCAACACCCACTCGCCCCCCAAGGTGGATGCCCGCTGACTCACGATTCGGTAGGTCACCCCATCGTATTCCTGGCTGGAAAACTCGGGTTCATTGGTAGCTGGTGGCGTTCCATTGAGCCACTCGTCGCCCACCACCACATTGCCGGCCGGTCCCAGGATCGCATAGGCCGACAAACCCGGGCGGTCATTGAGGAAGTCCCCCAACGGCGGTGCCATCAACAGCACGGGCGGATCGTCCAGCGTGGCTCCTGGGGCGACGACTGACGCCGCCAACAACGGAACCAGCGCGGCCAATTGGCGGTCTTGCTGCAAGGCTGCGCTGTCGGCCGAGCGAAAGTCAAACCAGGTATTGATCCCGGCCAACAAGAACAAGGGCGCAAGCAACAGGATCAGCAGCCGCTGCTGCAACCCCACGGCCAACGGCCCCGGTGCCATGGGGGTCGGCGAAGGGGGGGCCAGCAGCGGTGGAGTCACGGTGCGGGACCATCGCTCGCTGGTCCAGCGAGCTCCAGCCGGTACCCAAAGCCCCGGATGGAGCGCAGTGCGAGGCCGTGGGGTTCGAGCTTGCCGCGCAGGCGGGAGATATAGACCTCCACCGCGTTGGGGGTTATTTCCTTGTCCCACCCGGTCAGCGCCTGCAACAGCTTGTCCTTGCTGGCCGGCTTGGGGGCCTGGAGCATCAGGTATTCCATCACGGTCCATTCGCGCGGCCCCAGTTCGACCGGCAGACTGGAGCCGTCTGCGACGCGAATGCAGGCCTGGCGCTGCGCGGAATCGAGTTCCAACGGCCCAAACGTCAGCGTAGCCGATGTGGCCGCTTGCGACCGGCGCAGCAAGGCGCGCAAGCGTGCCAGCAATTCGGGCAGCTCAAAGGGCTTGATCATGTAGTCGTCACCGCCCACGTCCAGGCCCTGCACGCGGTCTTGCAAGGCGTCGCGTGCGGTAAGGATCAGCACCGGCCAGGTGCGGCCCTCCTTGCGCAACTGGGCGGTGAGCGCCAGGCCGTCCATGGCGGGCAAGCCGATGTCGACCACGGCTACGTCAAAACTCTCGGTGCGGCTGACCTCCAGCGCGCGCTCGGCACTGCCTACCCAATCCACCGCGTAGCCCGCACCAGTCAAGCCCAGCTTGATACCGCTGGCCACCATGACGTCGTCTTCTACCAACAAAAGTCGCATGATTTTGGCCTCCAGCCCCCGTGCAATAAGCGTAAGCAGCTATCTTTTTTATAGCATATTCAGTGCGACCGGATCATGGTGCCGAAGGCCTGCTCGGTCAGTATTTCGAGCAACAGCACGTGCGGCACGCGCCCGTCGATGATGTGCACCGAATTCACACCGCTCTTGGCCGCATCCAGCGCGCCGGCAATCTTGGGCAGCATGCCGCCACTGATCGTGCCGTCGGCGAACAATTCGTCAATGCGCTGGGCGGTCAGGTCGGTCAGCAACTGGCCGGATTTGTCCAGCACCCCGCTGATGTTGGTCAGCATCATCAGCTTCTCGGCCTTGAGCACGGTGGCAAGCCGGGCGGCCACCACATCGGCGTTGATGTTGTAGCTTTCGTTGTGCTCGCCAAAACCGATCGGGCTGACCACGGGAATGAAGGCATCGTCCTGCAGCGCCTTGACCACGGACGGATCGACACTGACGATGTCGCCCACCTGGCCGACGTCGTGCTCCTTGGTGGGGTCGGCGTTGTCCAGCATCTTGAGCTTTTGCGCGCGGATCATGCCGCCGTCGCGCCCGGTCAGGCCCACAGCCTTGCCGCCGGCGTGGTTGATCAGGCCCACGATGTCTTGCTGCACCTCGCCGGCCAGCACCCACTCCACCACCTCCATGGTTTCGGGGTCGGTCACGCGCATGCCCTGGATGAACTCGCCCTTCTTGCCCAGGCGTTGCAGGAGCCCCTCGATCTGCGGGCCGCCGCCGTGCACCACCACCGGGTTGATGCCCACCAGCTTCAACAGCACCACGTCTTCGGCAAAGGCTTTTTGCAGGGCCGGGTCGGTCATGGCGTTGCCGCCGTACTTGATGACCATGGTTTTGCCATGGAACTTGCGGATGTAGGGCAGGGCCTGGGCCAGTACTTCGGCCTGGTCGCGGGGCGTGATGGCAGGGGCAGCGGTGTCGGTCATGGTGGTGCGCAGAGAGAGTTGCTGAAGAAATTGTGCCGGATCAGGTGCCGCCCACAAACGGGTTGGTGCGGCGTTCGCGCCCGAAGGTGCTTTCCGGCCCGTGGCCGGGGATGAAGACCGTGTCGTCGCCCATGGGCCACAGGCGCTGGGTGATGCTGGCGATCAAGGTGGCGTGGTCGCCTTGCGGGAAGTCGGTGCGACCGATGGAGCCGGCAAACAACACATCGCCCACAAAGGCGCGTTGGATGTCGGCGCTGTAGAACACCACATGCCCCGGCGTGTGTCCGGGCGTATGGCGCACGGTGAGCGTGCAATTGCCAACGCTGACCGTATCGCCATCCTGCAGCCAACGTGTGGGCGTGAAGGCCTGGGCCTGGGGAAAGCCAAACATTTGGCTCTGCTGGGGCAGGCCGTCGATCCAGAACTGATCGCCCGGGTGCGGTCCAATGATGGGCAGTTGCAGGCGCTGGGCCAGTTCACCCGCCCCACCGGCGTGGTCGATGTGGGCATGGGTGAGCCAGATCTGCTCCAGTGCCAGGCCCCGCTTGTGGGCCTCGGCGACCAGCGTATCCAGATCACCACCGGGGTCGATCACGGCGGCCTTTTGCGTCTGGTCGCACCAGACCAGGGAGGCGTTTTGTTGAAAGGGGGTAACAGGGATGGTTTCGTAGCGCAGCATGGGCGTGATTGTGCCTGCATCCCCTATCATGGCGGGATGACTCCTGCTGTTGCACCCTTGGTTGAATTTCGCGACGTGCACTTTGCCTATGGTGAGCAGTCCGTGCTCCGGGGCGTGTCTTTGCACGTGCCGCGTGGCAAGGTGACGGCCCTGATCGGCCCGATGGGCGCGGGCAAAACAACCACCCTGCGCCTGATGGGGGGCGAGCAGCGTGCGCAGCAAGGCCAGGTGTTGTTTGACGGGCAGGATATGGGCACTTTGGCCCAAGCGCAGCTGTATGCCGCACGCCGGCGCATGGGCATGCTGTTCCAGTTTGGCGCCCTGTTTGCCGACCTGAGCGTGTTCGACAACGTGGCGTTCCCCTTGCGCGAACACACCGACCTGCCCGAGCGGCTGATCCGCGACATTGTGCTGATGAAACTCAACGCCGTGGGCCTGCGCGGCGCACGCGATCTGTTCCCCCGTGAAGTCTCTGGTGGCATGGCACGGCGCATCGCGCTGGCGCGTGCCATTGCGCTGGACCCCGAACTGGTGATGTACGACGAGCCCTTCTCCGGACTGGACCCTATTTCGCTCAAAACCGCCGCACGCCTGATCCGCCAGCTCAACGACTCCATGGGTCTGACCAGCCTGTTCGTTTCGCACGAACTGGCGTTCACGCTGGAGACGGCCGACCATGTCATCGTGCTGGCCAATGGCGGCGTGGCCGCGCAGGGCACGCCTGATGCCATCCGCAACAGCACCGATCCCATGGTGTTTCAGTATGTGCACGCCCGCCCCGACGGGCCGGTGCACTTCCACTTTCCGGGGCGCACCCTGGGCGCAGACTTTCGCCTGCCCGCCTAGGCACTCGCAAGGCTGGGCATGGCCGCCTCGCGCGCCTGCGCCACCATGGCGGCTATTTGGCTATTCATATTGCGGGGCTGCAACTGCACCTGAGGATGCTGACTGGCAAACACGCGAAACAGTTCATCCGCAAAGCCCTGACCCACCGCGTCGATCCCCTCAAAATCCAGGTCCACAACCTCGAAGGCTTCCAGCCGGTTTGCAATGCGTTTGCCTTGTGCGCGCGATTCCAGCGCCTGTCCCTCCGCGCCCAAAGCCAACCGCAACGCCACCTCGGTGCGGGCGAAGCTGAAATCCTGGGAGCCGCGCGAATGGGCGGCAAAGACCTCATCGAGTGTGCGCGTGGCGTCCAGTGCAATCGACATGAAAACCGCAGTCCCTTGCACCGCCAGCGGATTGGCGCGCAACCACTCGCGCCGCTGCCAGTGACTGTGCTGGTAGGTCAGGTGGTTGGCGTACAGGTCAAACACATCGAACAGACGCGAGGTAAAGAACAGGCCGCGTCCGGTGTGGAATTCAGGCTGTGAGGTCAGCTTGCCCTTGCTCAGCTCCAGCAGCGCCTGCTGCGGCGTTTCGATACCAAAGGCCTGCTGGATGCGTGCAAACACGCCACAACCATCGTCGCGAATGAGCAGGTGCAGATGGGTGCGGTTCTGGCGCATGGAAATGGACACCCGTGCGCCGCCGCTGTGGTCCACGGCGTTGTTGAGCAATTCGGTAAACGCATGGTGGGCCAGGCGCAGGATGTTGGGCTGCAGCTCAAAACACGGAGCGAAGTCGCGCTGCCAGGGCGTTTCCTCGTCCAGGGATGCAAGGGCATAGCCCCGGCTCACGTCGCGCAATTGGGCCGGTCGGTAGATCGGATGCGAGCGGCCCTCTCGGCTGATCCATCCCTCTTCAATCAGCTTGCGCAGCCATTTGCCCATGGTGGAGCGGCTCACGCCGAACTGCGTGGCCAGTTCCGCGCACAAATGGGTGGGGTTGGCAACGGCCCTGGCGGTGATCTGGGCCTTGAGTTCCTTGAGTTGCGCAGCAGACATATCCCCTCCGATTGGCGATGGCGACAAGGTTAGCAGATGTAACGCTTGCGGCGCCCCACGCACCGCGCTGGCAAGATGCGCGGCCACACCGCTCCCGGGAGAACCATGATGCGCATGCCATCTTTGACCACGCGAATCGCGCTCGCAACGCTGGCGCTGTTGCCCTTTGTCGCTACAGCAGCCGACCGCTTCGACCCCAGCAACAACCTGCTGGAACTCGACACCATCGCCGTAGGCAGTGCCAGCTACCGCCAGGTCCGCGTCACGGTCAACGCCTACACCCTGTTGGGCGTGGATGGCGGCAACGCCCAGGCCAACCGCTTTGACACCACCACGCAGTTGCTGAACCTCGGTGCCATCAGCTACCTGGGCCAAACCTACAACAATGTGCGTGTGCAGATCGACCGCTACACCCTGCTGAGCGCCACGCTGGAGTCTGGGTCCACCTATGCCAACCTGGGTGGTGCCAGCCTGGGCGCGGGCGCATCACTGAACGGTGCCGTGCCCTTCCCGGCCAACAACGCCTGGAATACAGATGTCTCGAATGCCGCAGTGGACCCCAACTCCGACGCGCTCATTGCCAGCATCGGCCTCACGCGCGGCCTGCACCCCGACTTTGGCTCGGGCTTGTGGGATGGTGCACCCATCGGCATCCCCTACGTGGTGGTGGGCACCAGCCAGGCCAAGGTGGCGATCAACTTCACGGACTACGGCAGCGAGAGCGACCCCGGCCCCTATCCGGTGCCCGCGGATGCTCCCATCGAAGGCCGCAAGGCGGACGGCTCCAGCTTTGGTGGCGATCGCCATGTGCTGGTGGTCGACCGCGACGCCAACCGCCTCTACGAGCTGTACAACGCCTTTCCACAAGCCAACGGCAGCTGGAACGCCAGCAGCGGTGCCGTCTTCCATCTCGATAGCAACACTGTGCGCCCCACCGCCCAACCGGGCTGGACCAGCGCCGATGCCGCCGGGCTGCCCATCTTTCCGGGTCTGGTGCGCTATGACGAGGCCGCCAGCGGCACCATCCGCCATGCCCTGCGCTTTACTGTGGCCAGCTCGCGCAAAGCCTACCTGCCACCGGCTACACACTGGGCCAGCAGTAGCACCAACGCCAATCTGCCCCCCATG
The DNA here is from genome assembly GCA_041919095.1 of Rhodoferax sp. GTDB lineage: Bacteria > Pseudomonadota > Gammaproteobacteria > Burkholderiales > Burkholderiaceae_C > Allorhodoferax. The sequence continues at coordinate 31,968 of JAYRUL010000007.1, forward strand.
GGCATGCGCGTGCGCCTGAAAGCCAGCTACGTCATCCCCGGCAACTTCAGCGCCGAGACGCGCGCCATCCTGCAGGCCATGAAAACCTACGGCATGCTGGTGGCCGACAACGGCTCCAACTGGTACATCAGCGGCGCACCGGACGCACGCTGGAACAACGACAAGCTGGTGTCCGAGTTGGGCAGCGTCAAAGGCAGCAACTTCGAGGTGGTGCGCATGGAGGGCTTGGTGGTTCCCTGAACGAGAACAGGCTCTTTGCAAGTCTGGTAGCCTTCTGTCCCCCGATTTCGCGTGAGAAAGGCACACCATGCAATACCGTCGTCTGGGCCATAGCGGCCTGCAAGTCAGCGCCCTGTCCCTGGGCTCCTGGGTCACCTACCACAACCAAGTCAACGTGGAGGCTGCCCGCGAGATGATGGCTGCCGCCTTTGACGCGGGCGTCAACTTCTTCGACAACGCCGAGGTCTACGCCATGGGCAAGAGCGAAGAAGTGATGGGCGAGGCCCTGCGCCAACTGGGCTGGGCCCGTCACCGCTATGTAGTATCGACCAAGCTGTACTGGGGCATCGACCGCGAAGGCATGACCGTCAATTTCCAGAACACCTTGAACCGCAAGTACCTGCTGCAAGCCATCGATGGTTCGCTCAAGCGCCTGGGCCTGGACTTTGTGGACCTGGTCTACTGCCACCGCCCTGACCCCAACACCCCCATCGAGGAAACCGTATGGGCCATGCACGACATGGTGAGCCGGGGAAAGGCCTTGTACTGGGGCACCAGCGAGTGGTCGGCCGACGAAATCCGCGCGGCCTGGAACCTGGCTGAACGCCATCACCTGTACAAGCCCGTGGTGGAACAACCCCAGTACCACCTGTTCCACCGCAAGCGCGTGGAGCAGGAATACGCCCGGCTCTACGAAGACATTGGTTTGGGGTTGACCACCTGGAGCCCGCTGGCCAGCGGGCTGCTCACGGGCAAGTACCGCAACGGCATCCCCGAAGGCAGCCGCGGCGCGCTGGAAAGCATGGCCTTCCTGGTGAAGGGCCTGACCGAACCCGCGCGCAATGCGGCGGTGGGCCAGCTCGATGCCGTTGCACAAGAACTGAACTGCTCACTGGCGCAATTGGCCATTGCCTGGGTGGCGCGCAACCCGCGCGTGAGCACCGTGATTCTGGGTGCCTCCAAGCTGGCACAGCTACAGGACAACCTGGGCGCATTGGCCGTGGTGGAACGGCTCACACCGGCGCTGCTGGAGCGCATCGACGCCATCACCGTACCACTGGCCGCGTAGCCGCACCCCGGCCCGGGGATGACTTGATTCCGGTTTCTGTGCGCTTCGTCGCAGCCCCTTGCAATTGGTCGCAAGGGGCGTGCAAACCGACGTGACGGTGCCTACAGTACGTTCCATCAGCGCCGCGTTGGCGTCATTGAAGGAGTCAGCACCATGATCAAGACCACGACCCATATCGCCGCTTTCGTTGCCGCCGCTGTCATGACCGTGGCCACGCAAGGCACCATGCTCTGGCAGTTTGACCGCGTGGCATACGACAACACCTTGGCTTTGGCTAGCCAGGCCAACACCACGTTTGTCAAGCTCGACACCGTGACCATCACCGCCCGCCGCGCCTAAGCCATGAAAGCGCTGCTGGTACTGTCCGTCTGGCTCCTGCTGCTGGTGGTGTGCTGGCCCATAGCCATCGTGGCCTTGATTTTGTGGCCCGTGGTATGGCTGCTGGCGCTACCGCTGGCACTCATCGGCATCAGCGTAGCCGCGCTGTTGGCACTGATCCAGGCCCTGTTGTTCCTACCGGCCCGGCTGTTGGAGCATCGGGGCTAAAACCAGGCAAGCTGTTGGGGGCGTGCTGGCGTCAATCGGCGCCGGGCGCCCTCTTTTTTTGGCCCAGGCCTAGTGCGCTGGGCAAGGCAGCGGCGCCACCACCGCACCCAAGTAGGCCTGTGCAAAGGCTTCTGGCATGCGCCGAGCGCGGCCGGTACTGATCTCCACGCAGACCAGGCTCCATCGCCCGCGCATCACGGTGGCCTGGTCCGCATTGCGAATCAACTGGAAACGGCGCTCCATCGTGAGCTTGCCGTCGCTGTGGGTGAGCCAGGTACCCAGACTGAGCGACTCGCCCAGCACAGTCGCCAGGACATAGTCGTAATCGGCATGGCGAATGACCCAGGCGCGATCCAATTGCCGCCAGGCCTCCAAGTCCATGCCCAGGGCCTGCGAATGGGCCCAGCCGATGCGCTCGCACCAGTGCACGTACACAGCGTTGTTGGTGTGGTGCAGGGCGTCGATATCGGCCGCTTGTGGCGATACCGTCAGCACAAAAGGATGGGCGTAGTCCCAGGGCATGGGCGCATTGTGTCGTGAAACTTGCGCAACCCGATGTGCCCGACTGTCGCGCAGGCGGCACGGCCTGCCGAAGGACCCAAGATGTGGGATAGTTCGAGCATGCTGCAAGCTTTTCGCCTCATTCTTTTAAGTATCCACTTCGTTGTTGCGGGCTTCATCAACCTGCTGGTCGTGCTGGCCCGCCCTTTTGACCGGCGCAACAGCGCCATCTGCGGCCGGGTGTATTCCGTGCCGGCCCTGCGCATCCTGGGGATGAAAGTCCAGGTTCAGGACCAGACCCTGCGCGACCAAAAATCGCCCTGCGTTATCGTGGCCAACCACCAATCCAATTACGACCTGTTCATGTTGGGCTGCGTGGTGCCGCCGCGAACCGTCAACATCGGCAAAAAGAGCCTGCGCTGGATTCCGTTCTTTGGGCAGATTTACTGGCTGGCGGGCAACGTGCTGATTGATCGCGGCAACGCCACCCAGGCCAAGGATGCCATGCTCAAGACCACCGACACCCTGCAAAGCGACAACACCTCCATCTGGGTGTTTGTGGAGGGTACGCGCAACCTGGGCCGAGGTTTGCTACCGTTCAAGAAAGGCGCTTTTCAGATGGCAATTGCGGCCGGCGTGCCAATCGTGCCGCTGTGCTGCAACACCTACAAGAACAGCATGCGCCTGAACCGCTGGAAGGCTGGCACCTTGCTGGTGCGCACCCTACCGGCCATTGCCACCACGGGCCTCACGCTGGACGACATGCCCGCACTCATCGCACGCTGCCACGCGCTGATGACGGAATGCATCACCGCATTGGATGCCGAGGTGGCGGCGGCCTAGGGCCTGGGCGGCACCTTGCGAATCAAGCCCTCTTGCGCCGTGCAGGCAACCAGACGGCCATCGCGGGTGTAGATGCTGCCGTGGTTGAGTCCGCGCGCGCGCGCCGCGCTGGGGCTGTCGCACACATAGAGCAGCCAGTCGTCGATGGCGAAGTCGCGGTAGAACCACATCGCGTGATCCAGGCTGGCGGTGACCATATCGGGCTCGTAATAGGTGGCGGCGTGGGGTCGCAGGCTGGTACCCAGCAATCCAAAATCCGACGCGTAGGCCAGCAGGCATTTGTGCAAGGCACGGTTCTGGGGAACGGCACCGGCTGCTCTGAACCACACGCACTGGTGCGCCGGCTTGGCGGTTGGGGCGTAGCGGTCCATGGGATCAATCGGACGAATTTCAATGGCCAGGTCAGGCTGGACGGTTGCCGGCGCAACCTCGGTCGGAATCAGTTCGGGAACGGGCCGGCGGCTGCTGGGTTCGCGCGGCACGTCTTCGGGCGCCGGCACCTGGGGCATCGTGTCCTGGTGCTCAAAGCCGCCTTCATCCACCTGAAACGATGCCGACAACACCAGGATGGGTTTATCCCCCTGCGAAGCCACCACCCGGCGCACCGAGAACGAATGGCCGTCGCGCACCCGCTCGACGTGGTACTGGATGGGCGTACGTGGATCACCACCCCGGATGAAATAGGCGTGCAGGGAATGGGCGTCGCGCTCGGCACAGGTATTGCCCGCCGCCACCAGCGACTGGCCCAGAATATGGCCGCCAAACAGGTTACGAAACCCCAGGTCCAGGCTTTGGCCTACGAAATGGTCCACACCGGCGGGTTCCAGAACGAACAAATCGAGCAATTGCTGCAAGGCGGGGGTAGTGGTTGTCATGGCAGTCTCGCGAAAGGGGTCTGAAGTATAGGGTTAACCCGCAGAAACTGCTCAATAGCGCACAATGCCCTGATTGGCGAAACCCGCAGGACTGCACACCATGACCTCCCCTTGTGTTTTGATTACTGGCTGCTCCAGCGGCATTGGCGCAGCCTTGGCACGCGAGTTCCATGCCCGCGGTGCCGTGGTCTACGCCACTGCGCGCCGCACCGAATCCCTGGCCGCACTGGCCCAGGCCGGATTGCGCACCTTAGCCTTGGACGTGAACGATGACACCAGCATTGCGGCGGCGCTGGACGTGGTGCGCCAGGAGCAGGGTTGCTTGCACCTGCTGGTGAACAACGCCGGTTTCTCCCAGGTGGGTGCTGTGCTGGACCTGGAGCGCGAGCACCTGCGCCGCCAGTTCGAGACCAATGTGATCGCCCCCATGGCTGTCACGCGAGCCGCGCTGCCCTTGTTGCTGGCGGCGCGCGAACGCCCCGCCACGGGCATGCCCCATCCCACGGTGGCCAATGTGGGCAGCATCGTGGGGCTGTTCACCACCCCGTTCGCCGGGGCCTATTGCTCCAGCAAGGCCGCCCTGCATGCGTTGACCGATGCGCTGCGCATGGAGGCTGCTCCGCTGGGTGTTCAGGTGGTCACCATCCAGCCCGGGGGGGTGCTGTCGAGCTTCGGCGACCACGCCACCGAAGCCCTGCATCTGCCGCAAGACTCGCGCTACCACAGCGTGGCAGCCGGCATTCGTGCCCGCGCCCAGGCCGGTCAGGTAGGGGCAACACCGGCAGAGGTGTTCGTGCGGCCGGTGGTGGACGCCCTACTCGCATCGCCAGCGCCCGTCGTGGTGCGCGGCGGCAAAGGCAGCACCCTGTTTCCGTTGCTCAAACGCTGGCTACCCACGCGGCGCCTGGATGCCATCTTGTCCAAGCGCTTCGGGCTGGCGGGTTGGAAGCCCTAAACCTGATCAGGCCGCGCCGCGCTCTTGTTGGCTGCGGTAGTACACCACCTTGCGAGCGCGCATGACATCCCCCAGCGGGCGGTGCGCTGCCAGGGCCTGCCAGGGGTCGAATACACCGGCTTCTACCTCCTTGGCCAATGGACTTTGCGGGTCGGTTTTTTGTCGGGGCAAGCGCAGCGTCGCCACGGTGGTGTAGGGCGTCGGCCAGGAGACGCTGGCGTCCTCAATCGGCGTGATGTCTTCGCGTACAAACGCTTGCAGCTGAAGTGCCCATTGCAGATCCTGTTGGGCCAACCGCTCCGAAAAGTCGGCGTTCCAATCGGCACATCCGGCTGCCGCAGGTTTGCCATTGCTGGCATCCGGAACGAGGCGCACCCGCACTGCGTAGGGGCCGCAGGCGAGGGGCGCCGCTGTGTAAAGGGTCTCATTGGCAAAGCCTGCAAAGGGCTTGCCAAACGTCTTGGCCATATTGCGCATCTCGCGCAGCATGCCCAGCGGCCCGTGCATGCGCAGCAAGTGCCCCAGCAAAGCAGCCGGGCTTTGCGATGCCGCCACGACCAGTTCCACAAAGGCATCGCTGCGCGGGAAGGCAAACGACTCATGGTTGATGAGCAGAAAGTCCTGGCTGCGCGCGGGCCCATTGCCCAAAGCACTGTCGCCCTGTACGCCTTGCACCTTGATGGCAAAACCACGCACATCGGGACGGCGATCCGAAACGCGGTCGGTACCGCCATTGCTCAGCCGCACCTGAACTGGAAAAGACCCCGCATTCGCAAACAGCCCCTGGGCGGCAAATTCCGGCAAACCGGGCAAGACGTTCAACTCACCCACAGCCGCCGTGATTTGCTTGCGATGCAGGGCGCGTCCATTCCCAAAGCGCGCAGACTTCTGCTTCTGCAATGCAGCGAATTGATCGGCGTAGGCGGCAAAGCGGCGTTCCTCATCCGGCTCCACGCGCTCGCGCCAATGGGTACTGGGTTGAAAAGTTTCGGCCATGCTGCGCTCCTTGGGTAGGGGGATTGAGGCGCGATGCTATCCGCTAATGCGCAACGCCACAGGCCATTCAGCCAATTGGCTGGGAGTCGTATTGGGATACCGCGGTTTGGTGCATGGGAGTGGCGGCGAAGGGCGTCAGGTTTATCGGTAGCGGGACTGCTGTGGATGCATAGCTGCTGTTCGCGTGGTACCGTTTTAGGTCGACAATGCAGCGGAAGCGGGCTTCCAGGGGCGTGACCATTTGCACTTGGCAAGCTGCATCAACTTGAATGAATAGACTACAACGAATGCAAGTTCGCAACATCCTCCCCGCTGAAGTTGAGAGCGCTCGGTTACTTCTCCAGGCAAACAACTGGGGCAAGCGCGTCGCCGACCCAGCGGTTTTCGCCGAGTTGGTCAGCCGCTCTCAAATTGCCCTTGTCGCTGTTGAAGGAGTAGAAGTTCTGGGCTTTCTCCGAGCGCTCACTGACGGCATCTTTAATGGCTATATCTCAATGGTCGTAGTCGCTGAAAAACATCGTGGCAAAGGTATCGGAACAGCGCTGGTCAACGCTGCTATGGGCGGGAACCTAGAAATGACGTGGGTCCTTCGGGCCGGACGGACCGGTGTTTCAGCCTTCTACGAGAAACTGGGCTTCAATAACTCAGAAGTCGCAATGGAAAGGCCTGGGCAACGCTAGTGATGACCACTCCATTGCGGTTGCCGCCTATATGCGGTGCCAGAATGGCAGCCATAGAGGTCCTTGGAGCAATGGCCCGGATTGCTGCTGAATTTGGCTCTGACACCTAGAATCGTGCGCATGCGAATAGTCGTCGTGGCACCAAGTGCAGAGTGGCCAGCAGCTTTCCAGGCCGAAGCGGTGAACCTACGCGAGGCACTGCGACATAGCTTGGCTGAAATCCATCACATTGGAAGTACTGCCATTCACGGCATAGTCGCCAAGCCGACCATCGATATTCTCTTGGTCAGTCATTCCCTTTTGATACTCGATGATTCTGCTCCCGCTTTGGTAAGCCTCGGGTACGAAGTCATGGGAGAGTTCGGCATTCCTGGGCGACGCTATTTCCGAAGGAACTCTGCGCAAGGCCAGCGAACGCACCAGATACACGCTTTTGAGATTGGCGATCCGCATATCGCGCGGTATCTTGCTTTCCGAGACTATATGAACGAGCATCCCGGCGACGCGCGGTCCTACAGCGAACTCAAGCAGCGTCTGGCCAAGGTGTATGCGGAAGACGGTCATGCATACATGAGAGGCAAAACAGGTTTTATCCGTGAACACGAAACCAAGGCATTGGCATGGATGCGACGATGCCCTCAGTCAATGCCCATTTAGGTCCAACGTTTCGACAGCTTTGGAGTTGAACGCAGGCAGCAATCAACCTGGAAGAGCCATCCACAACTTGAAGTCCTGAGACCGCTAACGCCCCATTGCGGGCACCTATAGCCAGCTGTGGACGAAGGCACACAGCTCCAGCCTTTCTAGCATTCACACTGACCGTCCTCGTTCCATCAGCAAGGAACCATGCCCACGTGGCGGCGAATTGTTGAGGGTTCGGTACCCCATACCAGCCAAACCGCCGCCGTGCAGCGCCAAGTATCCGTTCAGGCCAGAAAACCCAGGACCTCCGGCAACTGTTGGTCATAGCCCGACAGGGCATGGTCACTGCCATCCAGCAGTAGGACCCGCGCCCCAGGGTAATGCGTCAGCATTTCTCGCCAGTCCAGCACCTCGTCGCCCTTGGCAATCACGGCGAAATAACGCGCAGGCCGTGTAATGTGCGGCACCTCCAGCGCTTGCAGCTCGTGCACATAAGCTGGCTCGAACACGAAACGATCTTCGGGGTGGTGCCACAGCGTGTGCTCGCCCACATGCGCCGCCAGGTCACGCGCGGGGTGCACCGCCGGGTTGAGCACCACGGCGCGGCAGCCCAACCGCTCGGCCAGCACCGTGGCGTAAAAGCCGCCCAGCGAGGAGCCCACCACGGCCATGGTTTCGATGGGCCAGTCTGCCACGTCGCGCACCAGCTGCGCCAGGGCGGCACGGGGCGACACCGGCAACTGCGGGCCGTGCCAGACCAGCCCCGGAAACCGCGCCAGCGCTGCAGCGTGCGTCATGCGCGATTTGACCGAGGCCGGTGACGACCGAAACCCGTGCAGGTACAAGAGGTGGGTGAGTGCCATGGTGCGCTGCAGTTTACAAAGTGGGCCGCGCACGCAGCGGCAACGCCGCTTGGGTACGCCCGCGCCCGTGGCCCCATGCGGCCTGCAGTGCCTGGCAGGCGGTGTGCGGGTCCGGTGCTTGCGTGATGGCTGTGATGACAGCGCCGCCCGCAGCGCCTTGGGCCGCCACATCCGGCATCTGTGCAACGCCAATGCCGGCAATGCCGACGACGGGTACAGGCAACAGCTGGGCCCAATAGCGCAGGTTGTCCAGCCCCTGCGGAATCCAGGGCATGTCTTTGCTTTGCGTGGCGAACACGGGGCCGCAGGCGATGTAGCTGGGGCGCAGGGCCCAGGCGCGGGCCACCTCCCAGTAGCTGTGGGTGGACAGGCCCAAGCGCAGCCCGGCACGGCGCAGTGCGTTCAGGTCCACCGTGTCCAGGTCTTCCTGGCCCAGGTGCACGCCGTAGGCACCGGCGTCGAGCGCCAACTGCCAGTGGTCGTTGATGAACAGCTGGGCGCCGGGCACCACAGCGGCGGCTGCGATGCTCTCGCGCACCTGCGCTGGCAGGGTGGGGTCGCCTGCGTCCTTGATGCGCAGTTGCACGGTGCGGATGCCACTCTGGAGCACGCGGCGCACCCAGTCGGCACTGTCCACCACGGCGTACACGCCCAGCGCGGCCGAGGTGAGCGCGGCGAACGGTGCAGGTGTTGTGGGTGCCGTGGACGGTGGCCGCTGGGGCGCGAGCGCGGGCAGGTTGTCGATGTGCTGGGCAAAGTCGGGCAAGGCTTGCACCGGCCCGGCCCCCTGCCCTGCTGCGTAGCCGTGGCGCAGGGCGTGGGTGGTGGCCATCTTGGCCAGCACCACGGCGTCGGCCGCACAGTAGCCACAGGCCAGGGCGGCGCAAACGCTGCTGGCAAAGGTGCAGCCCGTGCCATGCTGGTGGCGCGTGGCCACGCGTGGCAGGCTGAGCCAGCCGTGGGCCTGGGGGCTGTGCAGCCAGTCGCAGGCGAGCGCGTCGGCGGCGTCGCCCCCGGTGACGACCAGCGATGCGTCCGGCGCCAGCCACTTGGGCGCTGCGGGGGTGTCGCCGGAGTCAGCAAGGCCCGGCACGCCCAGGCGCAGCGCCTCGGCGCAGTTGGGCGTGGCCAGGGTGGCGCGCGGCAGCAACTCGTCGCGGTAGGCCTGTACCAGGGCCTCGTCGGCAAAGGCCGCGCCCGTAGACGCGCCCAGCACCGGGTCCACCACCAATGCCACGTTGCGCCCATGGGCACGTAGCCGATCCACCCACTGGCAGACCACGCGCAGGTTGTCCACGCTGCCCAGCAGGCCGGTCTTGACGGCGGCGGGGGGCATGTCCTGCGCCAGCGCAGCGAGCTGGGCGTCGAGCAGTTCGGGGCGGACGGGCTCCACGCGCGTGACGGCCTGGGAGTTCTGCGCCGTGATGGCGGCCACCGCCGTGCAGGCGTGCACGCCAAAGGCCTGCAGGGCCTTGAGGTCAGCCTGCAGGCCCGCCCCTGCGCCGCTGTCGGAGCCCGCGATGCTCCAAAGGATCGGTGGGCCCCCTGCTGCAGCCATTTTTGAGCCCAAAGTGCTTCTAGCCCGCACAGGCATTGCGTCAGCAGCTAGCATTTCAATAGCACCCCAGAATATTGATCAAATTCGGCTCCAGCCCGCATAAACACTGCGCAAGCAGCTATATTTTTCATAGCGTTTTAAAGAAGTATGGGATACCCCGCCACCGGGGTGGAGGGCACGGCCAGGTCTTGGGCGGGCATGATGCCGGCCTCAAACGCCAGGCGCCCGGCTTCGATGGCCAGCGCAAAGGCACGCGCCATGCGCACGGGGTCGTGCGCATGGGCCACGGCGCTGTTGAGCAGCACGCCGTCGAAGCCCATTTGCAGCGCTTGCGCCGCGTCCTTGGGTGAGCCGATACCGGCGTCCACCAGCAGGGGCACGCCGCTCAATCGCGCGCGCAGGGTGCGCAGGGCGCTGGGGTTGAGCAAGCCCTGGCCGGAGCCGATGGGTGCGCCCCAGGGCATGAGCACGGGGCAACCGGCGTCCAAGAGGCGCTGGCAGCTGACGAGGTCGTCCAGGCAGTAGGGGAAGACGGTGAAGCCGTCTTTGCTGAGCTGCGTGGCGGCTTCCAGCAAGGCGAAGGGGTCGGGCTGCAGGGTGTGGGCGTCGCCGATGACTTCGAGCTTGATCCAGGGGGTGTCGAAGAGTTCGCGCGCCATGTGGGCGAGCGTCACGGCTTCGCGCGCGGTGTGGCAGCCAGCGGTGTTGGGCAGGAGGTGGGCGCCGGTGGCTTTGACGAGTTGGAAGAAGTCGCCCGCCTCGCTGCCATGTGCCAACTGGCGGCGTAGGCCGACGGTGACGACTTGGGCGCCGGAGGCTTGGATGGCGGCTTGCAGGATTTGGGGGGAGGGGTAGCCAGCGGTGCCGAGGAAGAAGCGGCTTTGCAGGGTGCGGCCGCCGACCTCCCACGTTTGTGCGCGCAGGGAATGGTCGAGGGCCGTGCCGGTGGGGGCGGATTCGTTGCCATGGGTGGCTCCGAGCCTGGGAGAGCGGGCGTTTTGCTCCGTGTCCCCCGCCCGCGCAGCGGGCTCCTCCTTTACCTGCGCAAAACGCCCACCCTCCCAGGCTCTCTGGGTTGAGGCGGTGGCTGCGCCCGTTGCTACGTCTCCGGTCCCGCTGAATCGCAGGTCTGTGGTCATGGGTTCAGCCTCCAGTAATCGGTTGGAAGGTTTGGATGTGGTCGCCTGCGCGCAGCGGCGTGTTGGCGCGCTGGCTGCGCAGGACGAACTGGCCGTTGAGGGCGGTGGCCAAAGACTCGGGCGTGCTGCCTTGGGCCAGCACCCAGTCGTAGAGGGTGGTGGCGGTGGTGGTCTGGGGTGTGCCGTTGACCTGGATCGTCAGCCCCCCAGGCAATCCTGCGGCGCCGGGGGCGCTGGACGCACTGCCCTGCGGTGCCTGTCCATTTCTCGCTGGCCCGCTGTGCACAGGCACAGTGCAGGCCGCCGCTCCCCCCAGTCCCGAGGGAGCCTTGGCCCCCAGCGCACCGCATGGCCCATGGGTTGGCGTGGCTTGCCCAGGCATCTCGTCGCTCACAGCCCCACCTCCTTCATGGCCTGCTCCACCAGCGCCGGGGCCAGCAGCCAGCCGTGGCGGTACAGGCCGTTGATGCGGGTGCAGCGGTCCTCAAAGCGCAGCAGCGGCAGGTTGTCGCTCAAGGCCGGGCGCAGGTTGCTCTCGCTGTGTACCACGCGCGCCTCCACCAGGGCGGGCAAGGCGCTGTGGGCGGCGCTGAGCAGTTCCAGCGTAGTGCGCAGCGAGACGCTGGAGCGGTCTTCACTCTCGATCTCGCTGGCGCCCACCACAAAGTAGTGGTCCGGGCGCGGCACGACATAGACGCTGTGGCGCGGGTGCATCAGGCGCAGCGGGCGGCGCAGGTTCACGTCCGGGGCGTGCAGCAGGAAGATTTCGCCGCGCACGCCGCGCACCGGCAACTGGGGCTGCGCGCCCACGCCGCGCACGTCGAACACGTGGTCAAACGTCTTGCACGCAGCGCCCAGCACCAGCGTGCCCGACTCCACCGCATTCACCCCCGCACCCCAGTGCCACTGCACGCCCTGGCGCGTGGTTTGTGCGTGCAGGGCGTGCAGGGTGTTGTGCACTTCCACATAGCCCTCGCAGGGCAGCAGCCAGGCCAGGGACGGGCCTTGCACGCTGGGCTCCAGGCTGGCCAGGGCGGCGGGGCTCAAGGCTTCGGGCTGGTGGTGCACGTCGGCCCGGGCCTCAAGCAAACCCACCAGGCGCTGCGCCGCCCCGGCGTCGGCGCGGTGCGCCACCAAGAGGCTGCCGTCGAAGTGGCACAGCGTGCCCGCGTTCAGGCTGCCCACGATGCCGGGCAGCAGCTCGCACGAGCGCAGGCCCAGCCGAAAAACGTCTTCATTGCCGCGATCCAACTCTGCCACGGGGCTGAGCATGCCCGCCGCCGTCCAGGCCGCGCCTTCGCTGCCGGAGGTCTCGCGTGGCCCGGCGTCGCGGGCCACGTCGAACACCTCCACGCGGTGGCCCGCAGCACTCAATTGCAGCGCCAGCAGGCGCCCCAGCAGGCCAGCGCCTGCAATACCAATGTGCATGATTTACTCCTGATTTCGTAGCAACCTGCGCAGATCAGACGCGGGCGGAAGGGGCAATGGGGATGTAAAGTTCGCCGCCCGTGCCCTTGAACTCCTGCGCCTTGGCGGCCAGCCCTGCGTCCAGCGCGGCCTCTGCCGCCACGCCTTGGGTCTTGGCGAACTCGCGCACCTCCTGCGTGATCTTCATGGAGCAGAACTTGGGGCCGCACATGGAGCAGAAGTGCGCCACCTTGGCGCTGTCCTTGGGCAGGGTTTCGTCGTGGAAGTCGCGCGCGGTGTCGGGGTCGAGCGACAGGTTGAACTGGTCCATCCAACGGAACTCGAAGCGCGCCTTGCTCAAAGCGTCATCCCGCGCCCGCACACCGGGGTGGCCCTTGGCCACGTCGGCCACGTGGGCGGCAATCTTGTAGGTGATGATGCCGGTCTTCACGTCCTTGCGGTCGGGCAGGCCCAGATGCTCCTTGGGGGTCACATAGCACAGCATGGCGGTGCCGAACCAGCCGATCATGGCCGCGCCGATGCCACTGGTGATGTGGTCGTAGCCCGGGGCGATGTCGGTGGTCAGCGGGCCCAGGGTGTAGAACGGGGCTTCGCCGCAGTGCTTGAGCTGCTCGGTCATGTTGGCCTGCACCATGTGCAGGGGCACGTGGCCGGGGCCTTCGATCATCACCTGCACGTCCTGCGCCCAGGCCTTTTGCGTGAGTTCGCCCAGGGTGCGCAGCTCGGCAAACTGGGCTTCATCGTTGGCGTCCGCCCCCGAACCGGGGCGCAGGCCGTCGCCCAGCGAGTAGCTGACGTCGTACGCGCGCAAAATCTCGGTCATCTCATCGAAGTGCGTGTAAATAAAGTTCTCCTGGTGGTGCGCCATGCACCACTTGGCCATGATGGAGCCGCCGCGCGAGACGATGCCGGTCATGCGCTTGGCCGTGAGGTGGATGAACGCGAGGCGCACCCCGGCATGCACGGTGAAGTAGTCCACGCCCTGCTCGCACTGCTCGATCAGGGTGTCGCGGAAGATTTCCCAGGTGAGGTCTTCGGCCACGCCGCCCACTTTTTCCAGCGCCTGGTAGATCGGTACGGTGCCGATGGGCACCGGGCTGTTTCGCACGATCCAGTCGCGCGTGGTGTGGATGTTCTTGCCGGTGGACAGATCCATCACCGTGTCCGCGCCCCAGCGGATGGACCAGACCAGCTTTTCCACCTCTTCCTCGATGCTGGAGGACAGGGCCGAGTTGCCGATATTGGCGTTGATCTTGACCAGGAAATTGCGGCCAATGGCCATGGGCTCGACCTCGGGGTGGTTGATGTTGGCCGGGATGATGGCGCGGCCACGGGCCACCTCGCCGCGCACGAATTCGGGGGTGACGATTTGGGGGATGCTGGCACCGAAGCTGTTGCCTGCCAGGCGC
>JAYRUL010000008.1:0-45668 GCA_041919095.1 Rhodoferax sp.
AACACAGGGACACCTTCATGAAGACCTATTTGCTCCCACGCAGAACCCTGATTGCAGCGGCGGTCGGCTTGCCCTTGCTCGGCGCGCATGCGCAGATCAGCGACCTCAGCGATGCCATCAACAAGGCCGGTCGCCAGCGCATGCTGAGCCAGCGCATGGGCAAGGCCTGGCTGGCCTTGGTGCACGGTATCGACAAGACCAGCGCTCAACAGGTGCTGGACAAGTCGCTCGCCCTGTTTGACCGGCAATTGGTGGAACTCAGGGCCTTCGCTGCGGTTGCCGACATCAAGGAAACCTACACCAAGCTCGAAGCCGCGTGGAGCGACTACAAGACCGCCTTGGTAGGTGCCGCGCCGGCCCGCGATGGAGCCGCGCGCATGCTGCAACTCAATGCATCTGTCCTGGCATTGGCCAACCAAGGTACCCTGCAGTACGAGACCGCCATGGGAAAGCCTGCGGGCAAGCTGGTCAACACGGCCGGTCGCCAGCGCATGCTGAGCCAGCGCATGGCCATGTACTACCTGGCCGCCAAATTGCCCGTGGACGCTGCTACGGCCAGCGCCGAAATCGACAAGGCACGCGCCGAGTTCGTTACCGGCATGACTACGCTGCACAAAGCACCTGAGAACACCGCGCGCATCAAAGACGAACTGATGCTGGCCGATGGCCAGTGGGTGTTCTTTGAAGCCGCGCTCAAGAAAGTCGGCTCCGGCGACGTTGCCGCAGCCAAGCCCATGACCGAAGTCTTTACCGCCAGCGAGAACCTGCTGACCGTGATGGATCGGGTCACGGGACTGTATGCCGGGTTGAAAACCGGCTGATGTCACCAACCGGCATGCGGTCTCTTTAAAAAAGGACCCATGCCACCCCAAAGGAAACGAAAAATGAGTGAGTGGACCCCTGTTTGCCGTGTCGAAGACATCCCCGTGCTGGGTGCACGCCGCGTCAGCCGCGCGCAGGGCATGGATGTGGCCGTGTTCCGCAACGACCAAGGCGAAGTCTTTGCCCTGTTGGACCGTTGCCCGCACAAGGGAGGTCCGCTCTCGCAAGGGATCGTGTTTGGCACCAGCGTGGCCTGCCCCTTGCACAACTGGACCATTGGGCTGGCGGATGGGCAAGCCGCTGCACCCGACGAAGGCTGCACCCCGCGCTTTGAGGTGCAGGTGCAAGACGGCACCGTCTCCCTCAAGGCGTCCCAACTCGCCCACCATGCCACCGACCTCCAGCCCCCCGTAGCGGGCCCTGGCCAACGCAACTGCTGCGGATCGCATTAAGCGCAGCCAGGGTCGAGCACCATGGCCGTGCAGCGCCAGACGCGCTCCATCTGCCCCTATTGCGGGGTGGGTTGCGGCGTCATCATCGAATCCACCGGTGAACAGATCACCGCCGTACGGGGTGACCCGGACCATCCGGCCAATTTTGGCCGGTTGTGCACCAAGGGCTCAACGCTGGCCCAGACCGCCAGCGCCCCCATCACGCGCCAGACCCGGTTGCTGCAGCCCCTGTTGCGCGCCGAGCGCGGCGGAGTGGCCCATCCCGTCTCTTGGGGCGATGCGCTGGACCGGGCCGCGCGCGCCTTTGCCCAAACCCTGCAGACCCATGGCCCGGACGCGGTGGGTTTCTACGTGTCGGGCCAGCTGCTGACCGAGGACTACTATGTCTTCAACAAGCTGGCCAAGGGCCTGATCGGCACCAACAACATCGACACCAACTCGCGCTTGTGCATGAGCAGCGCCGTGGCGGGCTACAAACAAACCTTGGGCGCAGACGCACCGCCGGCGTGCTACGACGATTTGCAGCACGCCCAGTGCGTGTTCATTGCCGGGGCCAATCCGGCGTTTGCGCACCCGATCTTGTTTCGGCGGCTGGAAGATGCCAAGCGCGCCAACCCGCAGATGAAGGTCATCGTGGTCGATCCGCGGCGTACGCATACCACGGACATTGCCGACCTGGTGCTGCCCGTGCAGCCCGGGACCGACGTGCTGCTGTTCAACGGCATGCTGCATATCCTGGCCGCGCAGGGTTGGCAGGACCGCGCCTATATCGATGCCCATACCGACGGCTTTGATGCGCTCCTGGACGCGGTGCAGGACGCCACCCCCGATCGGGTGGCGCAACACTGTGGCATTCCAAGCGCCGACTTGCTGCAGGCCGCGCGCTGGTTCTGCGGCTTGGGGGACGCAGACGGCACACCCCGCACACCCACAC
The DNA here is from genome assembly GCA_041919095.1 of Rhodoferax sp. Taxonomy (GTDB): domain Bacteria; phylum Pseudomonadota; class Gammaproteobacteria; order Burkholderiales; family Burkholderiaceae_C; genus Allorhodoferax. The sequence continues at coordinate 2,209 of JAYRUL010000008.1, forward strand.
TGAGCCTGTACTGCCAGGGCTTGAACCAAAGCAGCAGCGGCACCGCCAAGAACGCGGCCCTCATCAACCTGCATTTGGCCACCGGGCAGATCGGCAAGGCGGGGGCCGGGCCTTTTTCGCTGACCGGTCAAACCAACGCCATGGGCGGGCGCGAGGTCGGCGGCCTGGCCAATTTGCTCAGCGCCCACCGTGATCTGGCCAACCCCGCGCACCGCGCCGAAGTGGCCAGGCTGTGGGGCGTGCCGGACGTGCCTGCCAAGCCCGGCAAAACGGCCGTGGAGATGTTTCAGGCCGCAGCCGACGGCGAAATCAAGGCCCTGTGGATCGCCTGCACCAATCCGGCCCAGAGCCTGCCCGACCAGGCGACCGTGCGCCGCGCCTTGCAGCGCGCCGAATTCGTGGTCCTGCAAGAGGCGTTTGCCACCACCGCAACCCTCCCCTATGCCGACCTGCTCTTGCCCGCCACCACCTGGGGGGAAAAGGAAGGCACCGTCACCAACAGTGAACGCCGCATCAGCCGGGTGCGCGCCGCTGTACCACCCCCGCATGCACCCGGCGCACCGCGCGCCAACGCTGCGCGCGCCGACTGGCAAATCGTGGTGGATTTTGCCCAGCGCCTGCAAGCCCGGGGCGTGGGCCAACCCAGCACCCGGCCCCTGTTCGACTACCCCGATGCCGAGTCGATCTGGAACGAACACCGCGAAAGCACACGCGGGCGCGACCTGGATATCACGGGCCTGTCCTACGCCCTGCTCGACGCGCAAGGACCCCAACAGTGGCCCTACCCCAGCGGCAACCTGACAGGCCTGCAGCGCCTTTATGCCGATGGCGTTTTTGCCACCGAAAACGGCCGCGCACGCTTTGCTCCCACCCCCTACCAGCCACTGGCGGAGCCGTGCGATGCGCGCTACCCGCTGGCGCTCAGCACCGGGCGTCTGCGCGACCAGTGGCACGGCATGAGCCGCACCGGGACCCTGGGGCGCTTGTTCGGCCATGTGGCCGAGCCGGTGCTGTCCATGCACCCGCACGACCTGTCCGCGCGCCAGCTGGCCGATGGCGATCTGGCATACGTCACCAGCCGGCGCGCCAGCGTGGTGGTGGCGGTGCAAGCCAGCGCCGAGCAGGCGCTGGGCCAAGTCTTCTTGCCCATGCACTGGGGCTCCGAGTACCTGGGTGGGCGCAGCAGCACCGGCCATGCGCTGGCTGGGGTGAATGCCCTGACCTCGCCCGCTTGCTGCCCTACCTCCCATCAGCCCGAACTCAAGCACGCCGCTGTCAAGGTGCTGAAGGCCGAGCTGCCATGGTCCCTGCTGGGCATGGCCTGGATCGCGCCGGATCGCGCATGGTCGGTGCGCGAACAGCTCAAGGAACTGATGCCGCTGTTTCCCTACGCAAGCTGTACGCCCTTCGGTCAGGAACGCTGTGGCGTGCTGTTTCGCGCATCGGCGCACGACGCTCCACCGGCCGAGGTACTGGACCAGCTCGAAACCCTGCTGGGGCTGGACGCCCAGCATGTGCTGCGCTATGCGGACCCCAAGCGCGGCCAGCGCCGTGCCATGCAACTCGTGCGCGTCGATGCGCGCGGGGGCGAGGCCCGATTGAACGCCTTCTTGCTGGCCGGCGACACCCGGGCCCAGACCTGGATCCGCACCTTGCTGCAAGACGAACTACCCGCGCAGTCCTACGGGCGTCAGCTACTGCAGCCCAGTGCAAAGCCACCGGCAGCGGTGCCATCGCCCGCCAAACAAGTGTGCGCCTGCTTCAACGTGACCGAGACGGCCATCGTCCACCAGCTCAACCGCTGCATCGGCTCGCTGGCCGAACGTCTGGGGCAACTGCAATCGGCCGTGCGCTGTGGAACCAACTGCGGCTCGTGCCTGCCCGAAGTCAAACGCCTGGTGCGCGCCCATGCGCCTGCTGCAGGCTGATGCTGCGGGTCGCTTGTTTGACTGACAATGGCACCATGGGTATCGCACCGTACATCAAGACCATCGGCCGGGGCAGCCAGGGCGCCCGCGCCATCAGCCGCCTGGAAGCGGCCGACCTGTGGGGCCAGTTGCTGGACGGCACCGTCACCGACCTGGAGGTAGGTGCGTTCTGCCTGGCCATGCGCATCAAAGGCGAAACCCCGGCGGAAATGGCGGGCTTTCTGGACGCCACGCACCAACGCCTGCACCGTGTGCCCGCCAGCACCGTGCCCACGGTGGTCATCCCCAGCTACAACGGCGCGCGCAAGCTGCCGGTGCTGACGCCCTTGCTGGCGCTGTTGCTGGCACGCGAGGGTCTGGCCGTGCTGGTGCACGGAATGGCTACGGAATCTACCCGGATTTTGGCATCCAATGTGCTTCTAGCCCTTGGTATTCATGCGCAAGCAGCTACTGAATCAATAGCAAGCGGAACAGTCGCCTTTGCCCCCACTGGCTTGTTGCACCCCGGCTTGCAGCGCTTGTTGGATGTGCGCCGCGTGGTGGGTGTGCGCAACAGCGCGCACAGCCTGGTCAAGCTGATGAACCCGGTGCAGGGCAAGAGCCTTTTGGTTACCAGCTACACCCATCCGGAGTACGCCGTCTCCATGGCCGAGACGCTGGCGCTGATGGGAAGCCACGCCCTGCTGCTGCGCGGCACCGAGGGCGAACCGGTGGCCGACCCTCGGCGCACACCGCGCATGCAGGCCGCATGCGACGGCCAGATCACCGAGGTACAGGAAGCGCAAGCGGGCTCTCTGGCGCAACTGCCCGACCTGCCCGCTGGCACCGACGTTGATGCCACCGCTGCCTACATCACTGAGGTACTGGCCAACAACCGCCCCGTGCCCACGCCCATTGCGCTACAGGTGGCACATGCGGTGCGGCTGGCCCGCGCGCTGTAGCACGTTTGCGAGCCAACCAAGGCAGAACTGCGCGGCAGGCTCTAAACTGGCCTGCTTCATTCCATGCAGGAGATCCAGCCATGATCGGTTACGTTACCTTGGGCACCAACGATTTGCCCCGCGCCGCCGCTTTCTACGATGCCTTGTTGAACGAAATCGGTGCCAAACGGTTGATGGAATTTCCCACCGGCATCGCCTGGGGCTGCTCCATGCAGCAATGCAGTCTGGCCATCATGAAGCCCTTTGACGGCAAGTCCGCGACGGTGGGCAACGGCGTCATGGCCGCCATCGTGGTGGACTCCAAGGACAAAGTGGACCGCCTCTACAAGAAAGCCATGGAACTCGGCGCGCAGGACGAAGGCCCCAGTGGCCCCCGCGGTGACCACTTCTATGCCGGCTACTTTCGCGACCTGGACGGCAACAAGCTCAACGTGTTCTGTATGGGCTGACTTTGCAGAGCTTTGACGTCACCATCATCGGCGCCGGTGCCGCCGGTCTGTTTTGCGCGGGCGTGGCCGGGCAATTGGGCCAGAGGGTTTTGCTGCTGGACCATGCTGACCGCGTGGCCGAGAAGATCCGCATCTCCGGCGGTGGGCGCTGCAACTTCACCAACCTGGGCACCAGCGCCGCCAACTTCCTCAGCGAGAACCCGCGCTTTTGCCGCTCGGCCTTGTCGCGCTACACGCCACGCGACTTCACGACGCTGCTGGATCGGCACCGCATTGCCTACCACGAGAAGCACAGGGGCCAGCTGTTTTGCGATCGCAGTGCCGAAGACATCATCCAGATGCTGCTGGCCGAATGCGCCGCCAGCGGCCAGGTCACCCACCGCCAGGGCTGTGCTGTCAAATCTATAAGGTTTTTGCCGTCCAGACCCTGTGGATCAAGCGTAAGCAGCTATGAAATCGATAGCAAATCGGGTACCCACACCAGTGCGGCGGTGGTCATTGCCACTGGTGGGCTGTCCATTCCCAAGATCGGTGCCACCGATTTCGGCTACCGCATCGCCCAGCAGTTTGGCCTGCCGCTGGTTGCACAGCGCCCGGCATTGGTGCCACTGACCTTTGACGAGGCTGCCTGGGCACCGTTTGCGCAGTTGGCCGGGTTGTCGCTGCCGGTTGGCATCGACACGGGAAGCAAGAAGGACAAGATCGCCTTCCTGGAAGACCTGCTCTTCACGCACCGCGGCCTCTCCGGTCCGGGCGTGCTGCAGATTTCCAGCTACTGGCAGCCGGGTACGCCCATCCGGCTCAATCTGCTGCCCGGCACCGACGTCGCCGATCTCTTGCTCCAGGCCAAGCTGCGATCGCGCAGGCGCATTGCCAACGAACTGGCCGCCCTGGTCCCGGCGCGTCTGGCCGACACCTGGGTGGCCCAAGGCGCGCGCTGGGGCCACCCGTGGGAACGCCCCATCAACGAAGCCAGTGACAAGTCCCTGATCGCGCTGGCCGAGCACCTGTCCCGCTGGGAGCTCATCCCCACCGGTACCGAGGGCTACCGCAAGGCCGAGGTGACCGCCGGGGGCGTGGACACCCGCGCGCTGTCGGGCCAGACCCTGGAGGCACAGCAACAGCCGGGCCTGTATTTCATCGGTGAGGTGGTGGACGTGACCGGCTGGCTGGGCGGCTACAACTTTCAGTGGGCCTGGTCCAGCGCCTTTGCCTGCGCCCAGGCCTTGGCCGCCAAGCCGCGCTAGCGCGCCAGCCAGTAGGCCGCCACGATCGCGCTGATTACCAGCACCAACCAGCCCAGCACCAGGCGACGCCACAGGCTGGGCGCATGGCGCAACTCCATGAAGTCGTAGGCCACCAAGAAAGCCTTGACGAAAGCGAGCAAGAACATCACCCCCAGGGCGATGCGCCCGTGCTGGCCGGCCCAGCCGGATTCGCCCAGGATGTAGGTCACCAAGGTGCACCCCATGAGCAGCGCCCAGATTCGATTGATGGCTTGTTTTTCCATGGACGGCCCCCTTAGCGCATCACGTAAACCAACGGGAACAGAACGATCCACAGCAGATCCACCATGTGCCAGAACGCCGCCGCACTCTCCAGTGTGCCCAGGTGGGTCGACGTCCCACGCTCACGCGCGATCACCACGCCCACAAAACCCAGAAACACCATGGCGACGACCACATGCAGAAAGTGAAAACCCGTGAGCAAGAAATAGAACATGTAGAAGGTGTTGGTGGACAGATCCAGCCCCTGGTCGAACTTCGCCGAAAACTCCAGGCACTTCAACGCCACGAAACCGCCGCCACACACCAGCGTAGCCCCCAGCCAGCGCAGGCTGGTTGCACGCTGTGCGGCGCGCGCCGCATGCACCCCGCGCGCCACGCACCAGCTGCCGCTCAGGAGCAGGGCCGTATTGATGGCACCGGTGGTCAATTCCAGCGTCGCCTGCGACGTGTTGAAAGTATCTACATCAAGCGCGCGGGCCACGGCATAGGAAATAAAGAGGATGGCAAAGGCCAACATCTCGGCACCAATCACCAGCCACACGGCCAGATCACCCACCAGGCGGGGCGCACGCGTTTGCACAGCCACACTCATTGCAACGGACCAAATGCACGCTTGCGGCGCACCACCCAGGCAAACACACAACCGACCGTGACGGTCATCAGCAAGGACCAGAAAACCACCATAAAACCCACAATCCAAAAATCAGCCACCCGCAGGGTCTGCGCCATCGCCCCATCGTCCCCCCAGGCCCAGTGCAGCCCCCCACCCAGTGCAGCCGGCAGCACAATGCCCAGCACCGCCAAAACCGGCAGCAGCCGCAACAGCACCCAATCCAGCCCCTGGTAGGTGCGCCTGGCAGCGGTGGATGTGGCAGGGTCTTGCATGGCTGTGATTCTAGAAGGGTGCATGCCAAGCGCGGACTTCAACCGTCGAGTTCAAAGGGGTATCGCGTAGCGCAATGCCTTCAAGGCTTTGAGCATCAGGAACAAGTGATACGGATCACTGTCAGCTTGGTGCACCTATTAAAATGCAATTCGCGTTTTCCCTGACCACTTCTCTCACAGGACCATCCATGTCTCTCTTTTCCGCCGTCGAAATGGCCCCTCGCGACCCGATCCTGGGTCTGAACGAACAGTTCAACGCCGACTCCAACCCCAACAAAGTCAACCTGGGTGTGGGCGTGTACTTCGACGACAACGGCAAGCTGCCCTTGCTGCAGTGCGTGCAGGCAGCGGAAAAAACCATGATGGACAAGCCCACCGCCCGTGGTTACCTGCCCATCGACGGCATCGTGGCCTATGACAACGCCGTCAAGGGTTTGGTGTTTGGCGCTGACAGCGAGCCCGTTGCCTCGGGCCGCGTGGCCACGGTGCAGGCCATCGGTGGCACCGGTGGCCTCAAGATTGGTGCCGACTTTCTCAAGAAAGTCAGCCCCACTGCCCAGGTGCTGATTTCCGACCCCAGCTGGGAAAACCACCGCGCACTGTTTACCAACGCTGGTTTTGAAGTGGGCACCTATGCGTACTACGACGCCAACAAGCGCGGCGTGAACTTTGAGGGCATGCTGGCCAGTTTGAACGCAGCGGCGCCGGGCACCATCATTGTGCTGCATGCCTGCTGCCACAACCCCACGGGTTACGACATTACGCCGGCCCAGTGGGACCAGGTCATCGCCGCCATCCAGTCACGCAATCTGACTCCGTTCCTGGACATGGCCTACCAAGGTTTCGGCCATGGCATTGCCGAAGACGGCGCCGTGATCCAGAAGTTTGTCGCTGCCGGCCTGAACTTCTTCGTTTCGACCAGCTTCTCCAAGAGCTTTTCGCTGTATGGCGAGCGCGTGGGCGGCCTGTCCGTCTTGTGCGCTGACAAGGACGAAGCAGCGCGCGTGCTCTCGCAGCTCAAGATCGTCATCCGCACCAACTATTCCAACCCGCCCACCCACGGTGGTGCCGTGGTGGCAGCGGTGCTGAACAATCCCGAGCTGCGCGCGCTGTGGGAGAAAGAACTGGGCGAAATGCGCGTGCGCATCAAGGCCATGCGCCAAAAGCTGGTGGACGGCTTGAAGGCTGCCGGTGTGAAGCAGGACATGGGCTTTATCACCACCCAGATTGGCATGTTCAGCTACTCCGGTCTCTCCAAAGACCAGATGGTGCGCCTGCGCTCCGAATTCGGCGTGTACGGCACTGACACGGGTCGTATGTGCGTGGCGGCGCTCAACAGCAAGAACATCGACTACGTCTGCCAGTCGATCGCCAAAGTCGTCTAAGAATCGCGCGAACCGGTTGAGGGCGGGGGGCATTCAGGCGCCCTCAGGCAAATGTCAGGGAAAACTGATATATTGCACTGCAGCATTTCTGCTGCGTGCCGCCTCTCCCTCCCACCAACAAGCGAATCTGTCCATGCTGTATCAGTTCTACGAGACCCAACGCTCCCTCATGGAGCCCTTTGCGGACCTCGCGCAGACCGCCGCGAAGGTGTTTGCAAACCCCCTCTTCCCTGCTGGCCAGGGCCCTTTTGCGCAGCGCATGTCCGCGGGTTTCGATCTGATGCATCGGCTGGGCAAAGACTACGAAAAACCGGAATTTGGCATTCGCACCATAGATGTGGACGGTGACGAAGTCGCCATCCACGAGCGTGTGGAACTGAACAAGCCGTTTTGCGAGCTGCGCCGCTTCAAGCGCTTTACCGACAATGCCCAGACGCTGGAAAAAATCAAGGACCAGCCTGCGGTGCTGATCGTGGCACCCTTGTCCGGGCATTACGCCACTTTGCTGCGCGACACCGTTCGCACCATGCTCAGGGACCACAAGGTCTACATCACCGACTGGAAGAACGCGCGCCTGGTGCCACTGGAAGACGGCGAATTCCACCTGGATGACTATGTGAACTATGTGCAGGAATTCATTCGCCACGTGCAGGCCAAGTACGGCAACTGCCACGTGATGAGTGTGTGCCAGCCTACGGTGCCCGTGCTGGCAGCCGTTTCCCTCATGGCCAGCCGTGGCGAGACTACGCCCTACTCCACCATCATGATGGGTGGACCGATCGACGCACGCAAGTCGCCCACGGCCGTGAACAACCTGGCCATGAACAAGAGCCATAACTGGTTCGAAAACAACGTCATCTACCGGGTGCCTTCCAACTTCCCCGGTGCCGGGCGTCGTGTCTATCCTGGCTTTCTGCAGCACACCGGTTTTGTGGCCATGAACCCCGACCACCATGCCAAAAGCCATTACGACTACTTCCGAGACCTGATCAAGGGAGACAGTTCCAGCGCGGAATCCCACCGCAAGTTCTACGACGAGTACAACGCCGTCCTGGACATGGATGCGGATTACTACCTGGAAACTATCCGGGTCGTGTTTCAGGACTTTGCCCTGGTCAACGGCACCTGGGATGTGATCTCCGAAAGTGGCAAGACCGAGCGCGTGCGCCCGCAGGACATCACCAGCACGGCCTTGCTTTCGGTGGAAGGCGAGCTGGACGACATTTCCGGTTCCGGTCAGACCCGCGCCGTACACGACATTTGCTCGGGCGTGCCACGGGACAAGCAACAGCATTTTGAAGTCGAGGGTGCAGGGCATTACGGGATTTTTTCGGGTCGGCGTTGGCGCGAGTTCGTCTACCCAACTGTGAAAGATTTCATCCTGGCACACCACCCCAGTCACAGGGCTGCAAAATCTGACCAAAAAACGACTCCAGACCGCATGGAACATGCGCAAGCAGCTACGAAAAAAGTAGCAACCCAGCGTCGCACTCGAACCCAGGCATGACACCCGCGCAGCCAGCCGCAGGCCTGGCAGCGCGCATTCTGGACGCGCTGCCGCAGACGCAGTGCCAACGCTGTGGCTATGCCGATTGCGCCGCCTATGCCCAGGCCATTGCCCACGGCACGGCGTCCATCAACCAATGCCCGCCGGGGGGGCAAAGCGGCATCGAGCGCTTGTCGGCCATTTGTGGTCAGCCCGCGCAAGCCTTGAATCCTGCATTTGGTGTCGAGGGCCCGCGCCACCTGGCGGTCATCGACGAGGCCTGGTGCATCGGCTGCACGCTGTGCATCGAAGCCTGCCCGACCGACGCCATCCTGGGTGCCAACAAGCGCATGCACACGGTGATCGAACCCCATTGCACGGGCTGTGCGCTGTGCGTTCCCGTATGCCCGGTCGATTGCATCCAGATGGAGCCCATCAACCCAGAGGCCACCGGTTGGGCCGCCTGGAGCCAAGCCGGTGCCGACCAGGCCCGCGCACGCTACGCGTTTCGCCAACAACGACTGCTCCAGCGCGATCAGGTGCAAGCCCAGCGCAATGCCGCGCGCGCCGACGCCAAGCTTGCAGACCTGGCAGCCCATTCGCGTATCAGCGACACCGAACAGTTGGAGCGCAAGCGCCGCATCATCGAAGACGCGCTGGCCAGCGCCCGCCAGAAGCGCGCGGCGTCCAATCCAAATTAGTGCTGGCGCTGCGCTCAGCCCAGGGCGTCGTTCACCTGCTCGTGGAACTCGGCCATGCTGACCGCATTGCCGATCTCCCGGGGCAAGGCATCGCGCACGGAAAAGACCCCCATGATCTTGCCTTGGGCACCGATCACGGGAAGATGCCGAAAACCCCGCTCGATCATGATCAGAACCGCGTCCGAGACCAGGGTTTCGGGGGCGATGCAGCGCGGGCTGCGCGTCATCACGTCGGCCAAGGTGGTGGTCTCCGGGTTCATGGCCTTCGCCAGCACCCGGGTCATGAGATCACGCTCGGTCACGATTCCCAGCAAGGTGCCGGTGGTCTCCACCACCAGAACGCTGCCGCAGTTCGCGCGCGTCATGACACAAGCCGCCTCCCACACGGTGGCGTGCGGCCCCAAACTGATGACATGCCGGTGCGGCATGGACTGAAAAACGGTACGTTCGGCCATGGTGTCACCCCTTTTGTGCAGTCTTTAGCGCAAGCTGGCATTGATCTTTTCTAGCGCAGCCACCCCCGGACACAAAGAATCCCGTCCCAATGTGTTCAGCGCTTGCTCCGATGTATGCAGCGCGCCATGCAGGTCGGTGGCCAGCGGGTCCACATACAGCAGGCCGGTCACCACCTCGCCGAGCATCTGGTGGTTTTGCAGGTAGGCCATGGCGGCTTGCCGGTTGGTCGGGTCGTACTCGGGATGCAGCTTGCGCAGCCGCAACAAGGAGCCGTCGTGTTGGCGCACATCCACGACTTCACCGGGCGCGTAGTCGGCTGTGATTTCGGTGTGCGTATCCATGAAATCAATGCGGCTGACCGCATCGTTGTGCTGGCGCACATAGTCGTAACTCTTGGTACTGCCGCCATGGTTGTTGAAGGTAACGCATGGGCTGATGACATCAATGAACGCCGCACCTCCATGGGCGATGGCTCCTTTGATGAGCGGCACCAACTGGGTCTTGTCGCCCGAGAAACTGCGCGCTACATAGGTTGCACCCAGTTGCAGGGCCAGGGCCACCAGATCGACCGGGCTGTCGCTGTTGATGACCCCTTTCTTGCTCTTGGAGCCCCGATCCGCTGTGGCCGAAAACTGCCCCTTGGTCAGGCCATAGACGCCATTGTTCTCGACAATGTAGGCCATGCGCACGCCCCGGCGCATCGCGTTGGCAAACTGCCCCAGGCCGATGGAAGCCGAGTCGCCGTCACCCGACACGCCCAGGTACAACAGATCGCGATTGGCCAGGTTGGCGCCCGTCAACACCGACGGCATGCGCCCATGCACGGTGTTGAAGCCGTGTGACGCGCCCAGAAAGTAGTCCGGCGTCTTGGAGCTGCAACCGATGCCGGAGAGCTTGGCCACGCGGTGCGGTTCGATGTCGGCTTCCCAGCACGCCTGAATGATGGCTGCCGAAATGGAATCGTGCCCGCAACCGGCACACAAGGTAGAAATGCGGCCTTCGTAGTCGCGCCGGGTGTAGCCCACCTTGTTGCGCGTGAGCGTGGGGTGGTGCAGTCGCGGTTTGGCTATGTAGGTCATGCGTACTCCTTGGCACTGGGCGCGCCGGTACTGGCCGCGGTGTTGGCGGCCAAGCGCTGGCGAATGGCGGCTGCGATGAAGCGCGCGGTAATCGGCGTTCCGTCGTAATGCAGCACCCGCACCATCTTGGCCGGGTTTACATCCAGCTCGTTGATGAGCATGCTGCGCATCTGGGCATCGGCGTTTTGCTCCACCACAAACACGGTTTCGTGCGCCGCAATGAAGGCCGGCACGGAGTCCGGAAACGGAAACGCTTGCAGGCGCATTGCATCCAGGTAAACGCCCTCGGCCTCCAGCACATCCAAGGCCTCGCGCATGGCCGGGGTGGTCGAGCCATAGTAGATGACGCCCAGCGAAGTGGGCTGCGGCGCCGGGCGCACCAGGGGCTGCGGAACCAGATTCGCAGCCGTCTTGAACTTGCGCCGCAAGCGCTCCATGTTGTAGATATAGTCCGGGCCGCGTTCGGAATACATGGCGTAGGGGTTGCGCGTGGTGCCGCGTGTGAAGTAGCTGCCCTTGGTGGGGTGCGTGCCCGGTAAGGTACGCCAAGGAATGCCGTCGCCGTCCACATCCTTGTAGCGACCGAAGTCCTTGCCCGCTTCCAGCTCTTGGGCCGTCATGACCTTGCCGCGGTCGTACGCACGATCGGGGTCCCAAAAGAAGGGCTTGCACAGGCGCTGGTTCATGCCAATGTCCAGATCGGTCATGACGAAGATGGGGGTCTGCAGCCGGTCGGCCAGGTCCAGCGCGGTGGCACTGTGCGTGAAGCACTCGTGCGGATCCTGCGGAAACAGCAACACATGCTTGGTGTCGCCGTGCGAGGCATAGGCGCAGCACAACAAATCTGACTGCTGGGTGCGGGTTGGCATGCCGGTGGACGGCCCGCCGCGCTGCACATTGATGATGGTGACCGGAATCTCTGCAAAGTAGGCCAGACCAATGAACTCGGTCATGAGCGAAATGCCCGGACCGGATGTGGCAGTGAAGGCGCGCGCGCCATTCCAACCCGCGCCCACCACCATGCCAATGGACGCCAGCTCGTCTTCGGCCTGCACGATGGCATAGTTGTGCCGACCCGTCACCGGGTCCACGCGGAACTTGTCGCAATACTTCTGGAAGGCCTCCGGCACGGAGGAAGACGGCGTGATCGGATACCACGCGGCCACCGTGGCCCCGCCATACACGCAACCCAAGGCAGCCGCGCTGTTGCCATCGGTAAAAATCTGGTCTCCCACCTTGTCCGAGCGGCGCACCTGCAAACCAATTGGAAAAGCCAGGTGCTGCTTGACGTAATCACGCCCCAGGTGCAGCGCCTTGACGTTGGAGTCCAGCAGCCGCTCTTTGCCCTTGTACTGCTCGGCAAACAGGGTTTCGATCACGCTGGCGTCCACATCGAGCAGCACCGACAGCGCACCCACATAAATGATGTTCTTGAACAGCTGGCGCTGGCGCGGATCGGTGTAGGCGGCGTTGGTAATTTCGGTCAGTGGCACGGCAATCGTGTGCACATCCGCGCGCAACTTGTTGGGCGGCAAAGGCCGGGTGCTGTCGTAGAACAGGTAGCCACCCGGCTCGATTTCGGCGATGTCCGCGTCCCAGGTCTGCGGGTTCATGGCCACCATCATGTCCACGCCGCCGCGACGCCCGTGGTAGCCTTGTTCGCACACACGGGCTTCGTACCAGGTGGGCATGCCCTGGATGTTGCTGGGAAAGATGTTGCGTGGACTGACCGGCACGCCCATGCGCATCACGGCCTTGACGAACAGCTCATTGGCCGAGGCCGAGCCCGAGCCGTTGACGTTGGCAAACTTGATGACGAAATCGTTGATGGCTTCTATGCGTTTCATGCCAGCTCCTTGTGTGCGCTGTGGGCATCGCGGCAGCGTGGCCCCGCTTGCGTGGTGTTGAGCAAGAACTTCTGCATGTCCCATGCCCCGGTAGGGCAACGTTCGGCGCACAGGCCGCAGTGCAGGCACACGTCTTCGTCCTTGACCATGATGCGCCCGGTCTTGAGTTCGGGCGACACGTACAAGGCCTGGTCCAGGTTGCGAGCCGGTGCCTTCAGGCGCGTGCGCAGATCGGCCTCGTCGCCGTTGGTGGTAAAGGTGATGGAGTCCATCGGGCAAATATCCACGCAGCCGTCGCACTCGATGCACAAGTCGCGGTTAAAGACCGTCTGCACATCGCAATTGAGACAGCGGCTGGCCTCCTTGAACGCGGTGGCCGCGTCAAACCCCAATTCCACTTCCACGCGAATGCTGGCCAGCGCGGTCTCGGCAGCAGCCCAGGGCACCTTGAAGCGCTCGTCGTTGGAGACATCGTTGCGGTAGCTCCACTCGTGGATACCCATCTTCTGCGACAACAACCGCGTCAGCGGTGCGGGTCGCTGCGCCACGGCTTCGCCGTGCAGGAAGCGGTCGATCGACACCGCCGCCTCGTGCCCTTGCGCCACCGCCGTGATGATGTTCTTGGGGCCCAAGGCCGCATCCCCACCAAAGAACACGTTGGGCAAGGTGGACTGGAAGCTCGCAGGGTCCAACACCGGCAGACCCCATTTGTCGAATGCAATGCCGCAGTCTCGCTCGATCCAGGGAAACGCATTTTCCTGCCCCACGGCCACCAGCACCTCATCGCAAGGCACCAGCACATCGGGCTCCCCGGTGGGTACCAGGCTGCGCCGACCCTTGGCGTCGTACTCGGCCCGCACGATCTCAAATGTCATGCCGGTCAGGCGCCCGTTGTCATGCACAAACGTCTTGGGCACGTGGAAGTTCAGAATGGGAATGCCTTCATGCTGGGCGTCTTCCTTTTCCCAGGGCGAAGCCTTCATCTCATCAAAGCCGCTGCGCACGATGACCTTGACGTCGGTGCCACCCAGACGCCGCGCCGAGCGGCAGCAGTCCATGGCGGTATTGCCGCCGCCCAGCACGATTACGCGAGGTGCCACGCGGGTTATATGACCAAACGAAACCGATGCCAGCCAATCGATGCCGATATGGATGTGCGCCGCAGCCTCTTGACGCCCCGGTATCTCCAGGTCGCGCCCCCGGGGGGCACCGCTGCCCACGAAGATGGCGTCATAACCCTGCCCCAGCAAGGCCTGCAGCGACTCCACGCGCTGGCCGCTCTTGAAGTCCACCCCCAGGTTCAGGACGTAGCCCGTTTCCTCATCGATCACGGATTCGGGCAAGCGAAAGCGCGGAATCTGCGAACGCATGAAGCCCCCGGCCTTGGCTTCCCCATCGAATACCGTGACCGCGTAACCCAGCGGTGCCAGGTCGCGCGCCACCGTCAGCGACGCCGGCCCCGCACCCACGCAAGCCACCCGCTTGCCATTGGGCGGTGCCACGGTAGGCATGCGGCTGCGCACATCGTCCTTGTGGTCGGCGGCAACCCGCTTGAGGCGGCAGATCGCCACCGGTTCGGGCTTTTCGCCGTTGTTTTCTTCTACGCGCCCACGCCGACAGGCGGGCTCACAGGGGCGGTCGCAGGTGCGACCCAGCACCCCGGGAAACACGTTGGACACCCAGTTGATCAGGTAGGCGTCGCTGTAGCGGCCTTGGCCAATCAGGCGGATGTATTCGGGTACGGGTGTGTGGGCCGGGCAGGCCCATTGGCAATCGACCACCTTGTGAAAGTAGTCGGGGTGAGACGTATCAACGCTATGCAAAGCAGCCTCCTGGTGGATGCCCCAAAAACCGACAAGCTCGGGGGCTCGCGCCCAGTCTACGGCGAGCGGGATGCAACTCGGTGCGGGTTATCCCGCACGCTGCGGCACAACTGCAACTTTCCTGATCGGCGTCAAAGCATGCACGCCGCAGTGATCAGCCCCGTACCGAGAAGAACTGCAGAATGCGCCCCAGCACATCGCCATGCCCATTGGCTGTGGTACCGGCCTGCGCCAGCAGGGCTTTGCGCTCGCGGTTGCGCGTTTCCACAATGGCGGACATTTCGCGGGCGATTTCCGGGCGTTTGGCCAGTATTTGCGCGAACCCCGCCTTGTCCAGGCGGTAGCAGTCCACGGCCGTGGTCGCCACCACCGTGGCGCTGCGCGGTTCTCCGGTGAGCATGCCCATTTCGCCGAAGAAAGCGCCATCGCGCAGGGTGGATACCTGGATGCGCCCGTGGGGGCCGTCGACCAGCACCTTGGCTTCGCCCCGGATGATGAGGTAGAGCCAGTGCGCCACATGCCCCTGGCTGGTAATGATGTCGCCTGCGGCAAACGGCGCGTGCACCAAATGCCCTGCCAAAGCTTGCTGCTCATCGTCGGGCAGTTGTGCAAACAACTCGGTGCGGCGAATGGCATCCATGCGGCGCGCCATCTCTTTTTGATCGGAAGCGGCGCGCCAACTGTCGTTTTCCTTGATCATCCAGCGCTCTTCTTGCGGCACGCCCAACCGAAGGCCCGCACGGGCCAAGGCCGCCAAGGCATGCATCCGCACCGCGGAGTCGGTCGGGTCGTCCTGCTGCGGGTCTGACAACCAATACCGCAGGGTGTAGCGGCGCACGCCCGCGCCCAGCTCGCTCAGGATGGCGTTGGGCGGTGGGGTCTGCAACACATGGGGTATTTCGGCGTCGGCCACGGCATGTTCCAAGGCCCCAATGACCGCATCCGGTTCGGCCGACGGATCGACATACAGGTGCACGGACCGCCGCCAGCGAAAGCCCGCATCTTCGGCGCCGCGCACCACGGTGAAACGGTTCTTCATCAACCAGCTGTTGGGCACCATGACCAATTCGTGGTTGCGGGTTTCGATGGCGGTAAAACGCCAATGCACGTCCGTTACCCGACCGCTGACGTTGTCCAGCTGCACCCAGTCCCCTACGCGCAAGGAGTTGTCCAGTTGCAGCGTAACGCCCCCGAGCACGTTGCCCAAGGTGTCTTGCATGGAAAACGCCAGCACCGCGGTAAGCACCGCGGAGGTGGCAAACAGCTGCGTCGTATCCACCCCGGCCAGATGCAGCCACAAGGCACCAAACGCCAACGCCAGCCCCGTAAATGCCAGGTCGTTGGCTATGCGTGGTACCACCAGGCCCAGGGCCGGTAGCAAAGTGCGAAACACCAGACCCGTGGCCAAGTGCACCAGCGCCAGTCCGCCCAGTACCACCGCCAGTCCCAGGGCGACCGAGCCCAGGCGCGGATGCACGCCGTCTTGCAAACCGATCCACAGCGCGGTGGCCGACACCACCACAAACACGGCCGTGACCCGCAGGGAGCGCCGTTGCGCGGGCTGGACCAGCCGCAGCAAGAACACCGCCAACGCCAAGGCTGCCAGGGCCATCCAGAGTTGCCCTTGGCGCGCCGATACCATGTCCAGTACGTCCATCCATGCTCCCATCCCATGCGTTGTGCCCAGTATCCATGCAAAAAGGCCCGTCACGGGCCTTTTTGGAAACGCTGCGCAAACCGACTAGCGACTTTGACCGGGGTGGGCCATCTGCGAGAAGGCCTTGACCACCTCGGGTGGTGCCTGCACCAATTCAATCAGCACGCCTTCACCGGCAATGGGAAACTGCTCGTTGGCCTTGGGGTGCAGGAAGCAGATGTCGTAGCCCGCAGCGCCCTGGCGGATACCGCCGGGCGCAAAGCGCACGCCCTGGGCGGTCAGCCATTCCACCGCGGTGGGCAAGTCATCCACCCACAGGCCCACATGGTTGAGCGGCGTGGTGTGCACCGCAGGCTTGCCGTCCGGGTCGAGCGGCTGCATCAGGTCCACTTCCACCTTGAACGCACCGGCCCCCAGGCTACAAATGTCCTCATCCACGTTCTCGCGCTCGCTCTTGTAGGTGCCCGACACCTCCAGGCCGAACATGTCCACCCACAGGGTCTTGAGGCGGTCCTTGGACAGGCCGCCTATGGCGATTTGCTGGATGCCCAGCACATGGAAGGGACGCTTCATCACACGAACTCCACAATCGGTTGATCCACGGTCAGCGACTCGCCCTTGGTGGCCAGCACCTTGCCCACCACACCGTCGGCCGCTGCAAACAGCACATTCTCCATCTTCATGGCTTCAATCACTGCCACGCGCTCACCCGCCTGCACTTTTTGCCCCGGCACCACCGCCACGTCAACCAGCAAGCCGGGCATGGGCGAGAGCACGTAGCGGCTCAAGTCGGGCGCAGCCTTGTGCGGCATGAGCTGGTGCAATTCGGCCATGCGCGGCGACACCACCAAGGCATCAATGCGCGTGCCGTTGTGCTGCAGGCGCAGGCACAGCGGATTCTTGGGCGTGCCGCGCTCCACCTGGGCCGTGAACGGCGTGCCATTGACGGTGCCGTTGATGGCAATATCGTTGATGCGGGAGTTGCTACGAATTTCATAGCTGGCTACGCCCACCCTGACTCGCGCAAAGCCAGTTTCGCCCACAAATTCGTCCACATGCACCGGGGTGTAGGCGTGGTTGCCATCGCCCGCCAGCGTCACCACCACATAGTCTTTGCCGGCATTCACGGCATACCCGGGCAACTGCCCGGTGATGTTGGTGGCACGCTCGCGCGATTTGCGCCGCACAAAGGCCGCCAGCGCTTGCAGGAAGGACGGGTCTTCGTGTGGCACGTCTTCGGCGGCAAAACCCTTGGCATAGTGCTCGGCAATGAAGCCGGTATTGAAATGCCCCGACACAAACTTGGGATGCGCCAACAGCGCGGCCTGGAACGGGATATTGCTGCTGATGCCGCGGATGACAAAGCCGTTGAGCGCTTCGCGCATCTTGGCAATGGCGTCATTGCGGTCGATGCCGTGCACGATGAGCTTGGCAATCATCGAGTCGTAATACATCGGGATCTCGCCACCCTCGGCCACCCCGGTATCCACCCGCACCCCGAACAAGTCTTGGGTATTGGCCTGCGCCATGGTTTGCGCCGGTGGCGCAAAGCGCACCAGGCGTCCGGTGCTGGGCAGGAAGTTGCGAAATGGGTCTTCGGCGTTGATGCGGCATTCCATGGCCCATCCGTTGCGTTTGACATCGGCCTGGGCGATGGGCAGCTTCTCGCCTGCGGCCACACGAATCATCAGCTCTACCAGGTCCAGCCCGGTAATGCACTCGGTGACCGGGTGCTCCACCTGCAAGCGGGTGTTCATCTCCAGAAAGTAGAAATCCTGGTCCTTACCCACCACGAACTCCACCGTGCCCGCGCTCTGGTACTTTACGGCCCGGGCCAAAGCCACCGCCTGCTCGCCCATGGCCTTGCGTGTGGCTTCGCTGATGAAGGGGCTGGGCGCCTCTTCGATTACCTTCTGGTGACGGCGCTGGATGGAGCATTCGCGCTCATTGAGGTACACCACGTTGCCGTGGGAATCCCCCAGCACCTGGATTTCGATGTGGCGCGGCTCCAGCACGTATTTTTCTATAAACACGCGGTCGTCACCGAAGCTGTTGCGCGCTTCGTTGCGGCAGGAGGTAAATCCTTCAAACGCCTCCTTGTCGTTGAACGCCACGCGCAGGCCCTTGCCGCCACCGCCTGCCGATGCCTTGATCATCACGGGGTAGCCGATGCCCTTGGCAATTTCCACCGCGCGCTCGGCCGACTCGATGGCGTCGTTGTAGCCGGGAATGGTGCTGACCTTGGCTTCGTTGGCCAGCTTCTTGGAGGCAATCTTGTCGCCCATGGCCGCAATGCTGAAATGGCGCGGCCCGATGAAAGCAATGCCTTCGTCTTCGCAGCGCTTGGCAAAGGCCTCGTTCTCGCTCAGGAACCCGTAGCCGGGGTGCACGGCCTGCGCGCCAGTCTGCTTGCAGGCCTCGATGATCTTATCGGCCAGCAGGTAGCTTTCGCGACTGGGCGGCGGCCCCAAACGCACGGCCTCGTCGGCCAGCATGACATGGCGCGCGTCCTTGTCAGCATCGGAATAGACCGCCACGGTCTGGATGCCCATCTTGCGGGCGGTGGCGATGACGCGGCAGGCGATTTCACCCCGATTCGCAATCAATATCTTCTTGAACATGGTTGACTCCTGAAAGTTGGGTTTGCGCCCTGGGGCGCTCAAAAATTCTTCTGTGCGATCTTGCGGTGCAGAGCGGGGGCTTCCATCAGCGCGGCCGATAGATAAACCTTGTGATATTCCGCCACCATTTCACCGTTGACCAACACGGGATCGGTTTCTGCCAAAGCCTTGGCTTGCGCCACATCGGTCACGGCAAAGACAAAAATGCCACGCCAGCCCTCCACGCCATCTGCCGGTCCTGCCACCATCAGCTTGCCTTCGTCCGACAAGCGTTTCATGTTGGCAAAGTGCCCCTTGAACATGGCGTCGCGCTCAGGGCCAGCGGCCATCTTGTTCGGACCGGTCTTGAGAATGACCAGCACGTAGTGGCGCATGCCCATAGCGTCCGCTCCCAGACGTTTAGCGAGTTCCGCATCGAACAAGGGATTGCCTGGTGCTGCCGGTACATCTTGGGCACCAGCAAAGCCTGTTGCGCAGGCCAGTACGCTCAGGAATGCAAGCTTGGACAGGGTGGCGATCCAGCGTGTCATGGCGGTTGCCTTCTAAGCTACAGCGGAATGTTCCCGTGCTTGCGCCACGGGTTTTCCAGCTTCTTGTCCTTGAGCATGACCAGGCTGCGGCAGATGCGCTTGCGGGTTTCGTGCGGCAGGATCACGTCGTCGATGAAGCCGCGTGCACCGGCCACGAACGGGTTGGCAAAGCGGGCCTTGTATTCGGCTTCTTTGGCGGCCAGCTTTTCGGGGTCGCCCTTGTCTTCGCGGAAAATGATCTCCACCGCGCCCTTGGCCCCCATCACGGCGATTTCGGCGTTGGGCCAGGCCAGGTTCACGTCGCCGCGCAGGTGCTTGGAGGCCATCACGTCGTAGGCACCGCCATAGGCCTTGCGGGTAATCACCGTGATCTTGGGCACGGTGCACTCGGCATACGCATACAGCAGTTTGGCCCCATGCTTGATGATGCCGCCGTATTCCTGAGAAGTACCGGGCATGAAGCCGGGCACGTCCACAAACGTGACCACGGGGATGTTGAACGCATCGCAGAAGCGCACAAAGCGCGCGGCCTTGATGCTGCTCTTGATGTCCAGGCAACCGGCCAGCACCAGGGGCTGGTTGGCCACAATGCCAATGGTCTGGCCGTCCATGCGGGCAAAACCGATCAGGATGTTCTTGGCGTACTCGGGCTGCAGCTCGAAGAAGTCGCCATCGTCCACGGTCTTGACGATCAACTCCTTCATGTCGTAGGGCTTGTTGGGGTTGTCCGGCACCAGGGTGTCCAGGCTCTTTTCCGTGCGGTCGATGGGGTCGCCGCTCTTGCGCACGGGGGCCTTCTCGCGGTTGCTCAAGGGCAGGTAGTTGTAGAGGCGCCGGAGCATCAAGAGCGCTTCCACGTCGTTCTCAAACGCCAGGTCGGCCACGCCGCTCTTGGTGGTGTGGGTGACGGCACCGCCCAGCTCTTCGGCAGTCACTTCCTCGTGCGTCACAGTCTTCACCACTTCGGGGCCGGTCACGAACATGTAGGAGCTGTCTTTGACCATGAAGATGAAGTCCGTCATGGCGGGGCTGTACACCGCACCACCGGCGCTGGGGCCCATGATCATGCTGATCTGCGGAATCACGCCGCTGGCCATCACGTTGCGCTGGAACACGTCGGCATAGCCGCCCAGGGACGCCACACCTTCCTGGATGCGCGCGCCGCCCGAGTCGTTCAGACCAATCACCGGAGCGCCTACTTTCATGGCCTGGTCCATCACCTTGCAGATCTTCTCGGCATGGGCTTCGGACAGCGCACCGCCGAACACGGTGAAGTCCTGGCTGAACACGAACACCAGGCGGCCGTTGATCATGCCGTAGCCAGTGACCACGCCGTCACCGGGAATCTTCTGCTCGGCCATGCCGAAATCCACGCAGCGGTGTTCGACGAACATATCCCACTCTTCGAAGGTGCCTTCATCCAGCAGCAGCTCCAGGCGTTCGCGCGCCGTGAGCTTGCCCTTCTTGTGCTGGGCGTCGATGCGTTTTTGGCCACCCCCAAGGCGCGCCAGTTCGCGCTTGGCTTCCAGTTGTTCCAGGATGTCGTGCATGGTTTCCTTCTTTCGGGTGAGTAGGGATTGGGTATTCGATTTGCTACGGTATTGATAGCTGCTTACGCATTGTTTTCGAGGGCTTCAAGCAGATTTCGTGCTGCAGTGGAGGCAGCGATGCGCCCAGCCGCCACCTCGCGGGTGACGTCGGGCAGGCGTGCGCGCACCCACGGGTTCTGGCGAAACGCCAACTTCAGTCCAGCATCGATGCGCTCCCACATCCAGTCCAGCGCCTGGTGCTGGCGGCGCGCCGCGATCTGCCCATTGGCCCGGCCCAGCGCCTGAAACTCGCACACGGCTTCCCAGAAGCGGTCGACCCCTTGGGCCTGCAAAGCGCTGATCTGGATCACCTTAGGGCTCCAGGCCACCACAGCGGCGTGCGGCGCGTGCGGTTCGTGCCCGTGGTGGTGGGCACCGACCAGCCCCAACAGCCGCAGTGACGAATTGATCTGCGCACGGGCGCGGGTAGCGGCGTCGGGGTCGAGGTCGGCCTTGTTGATGACCACCAGATCGGCCAGTTCCATCACGCCTTTTTTGATGGATTGCAACTCATCCCCGGCATTGGGCAGCTGCAGCAGCACAAACATGTCCGTCATGCCATGCACCGCCGTCTCGCTCTGCCCCACGCCCACGGTCTCGACGATGACCACGTCGTATCCGGCGGCCTCGCACACCAGCATGGCCTCGCGCGTCTTCTCGGCCACACCGCCCAGGGTGCCGCCGCTGGGGCTGGGGCGGATATAGGCCTCTTCGCGCACCGAAAGCTGCTCCATGCGCGTCTTGTCCCCCAGGATGGAGCCGCCAGACACCGTGCTGGAGGGGTCGATGGTGAGCACCGCCACGCGGTGGCCCTTACCGATCAGGTACAGACCCAGCGCTTCAATAAAGGTGCTCTTGCCCACGCCGGGCACGCCGCTGATACCTAAACGCAACGCCTTACCCGTATGCGGTAGCAAGGCCGTGAGCAGTTCATCGCCCTGCGCGCGGTGGTCGGCGCGTGTGCTCTCCAGCAAGGTGATGGCCTTGGCAATGGCGCGGCGTTGCACCATGGGAGTGCCGGTGAGAATGGCGTCAAGCAATCCAGTTCTCCAGCTTCAAGCCCTCAATGCGCTCGAACTCACGGGTGTTGTTGGTGACCAGCACCGCGTTCAAAGCCAAGGCTTGGCAACCGATCAGCAAATCCAATTCACCAATTCTTGTACCGGCCTTTTTCAACCGGGTCTTATGTACACCAAAATGCCATATGACAGCCTCATCCCAGGCAAGAACCGTCATCTTTGACAAGAACAACTCAAGGTTGCGCCGGTTTTGCTCAACGCGGGTACTGTTCTCGACACCGTACGCCAACTCGCCGGCGACGATCGACGAAATAGCCAAATCGCTGGGTTCATGCTCTCGAAATTTTGCCGTCACAGACGGGTATTTGCGGGACATGAAATAGGCGCAGATATTGGTATCCAGTAGGTACATGGTGCCGCTTAGCCCAACTTCACCGGATTACTCAAACCCGAGCGATCACGTTCTATCTCTTCTGGCATGCCTTCAAAGCTGGCCAATATTTTTTCCATTTCGTCCCACCATTCTTCTTTGGTCTGCAGCTTGGGCCGGAGAATGACGGCTTCGCCCTGGCGCTCAATCGTCACTTCGGCGGTGTCAAAACGAAATGCCTTGGGCAGTCGCACCGCCTGGCTGCGCCCGGTAGTGAACACTTTGGCGGTCGGTAATGCTGGTGTGGACATGGCGGACTCCGAAAAGACGGCTAGGGTTGATTGGTACATACTAATGATATATACCAATGTAGTTCACACCGCTGGCTTTGTCAAAGCCTTCTTAATCTGCTCCAGCACATGCCGCGCAGACGCTGGCACGGGTGTGCCGGGGCCATAGATACCCTTGACGCCCGCCTGGTACAGGTAGTCGTAGTCCTGGCGCGGCACCACGCCGCCCACAAACACCACGATGTCGTCGGCACCCTGCTTCTTCAGCTCGGCAATGATGGCGGGCACCAGGGTCTTGTGCCCAGCCGCCAGCGTGCTCACACCCACAGCGTGCACGTCGTTCTCGATGGCCTGGCGCGCGGCTTCTTCGGGGGTTTGAAACAGCGGACCCATGTCCACGTCAAACCCTAAGTCGGCAAAGGCCGTGGCCACCACTTTGGCGCCACGGTCGTGGCCGTCCTGCCCCAGTTTGCTGATCATCACGCGCGGGCGGCGGCCTTCGTTTTCTGCAAAAACGGCAATGTCTTTCTTGAGGGCTTCCCAGAATTCCAGCGTATCGCCCTGCGCGTCGTCGAAGGCAGCGGCATATACGCCGCTCACTTTTTGCGTGTCCGCCCGGTGGCGTCCAAAGGCTTTTTCCATGGCATCACTCACTTCACCCACGGTAGCGCGCAGGCGGATGGCTTTGATCGACAAGTCCAGCAGATTGCCGGTGCCGCTTTTTGCTGCGGAAGTAATAGCAGCCAACGCAGCATCCACGAGGGCTGAGTCGCGTTTTTGCTTGATGGCGTTGAGGCGTGCGATCTGCGAGTCGCGCACCGCCATGTTGTCGATGTCGCGCGCTTCGATCAGGTCTTCGTTTTGCAGCTTGTACTTGTTCACGCCCACAATCACGTCCTGCCCGCTGTCGATGCGCGCTTGCTTGTCGGCAGCGGCGGCTTCGATCTTGAGCTTGGCCCATCCGCTGTCCACCGCCTTGGTCATGCCGCCCATGGCTTCCACCTCCTCGATGATCTTCCAGGCGGCGTCCGCCATGTCCTGCGTGAGCTTTTCCATCATGTAGCTGCCCGCCCAGGGGTCGATCACGTTGGTGATGTGGGTCTCTTCCTGGATGATGAGCTGGGTGTTGCGGGCAATGCGCGCGCTGAACTCGGTGGGCAGCGCGATGGCTTCGTCAAAGCTGTTGGTGTGCAAGGACTGTGTGCCGCCAAACACCGCCGCCATGGCCTCGATGGTGGTGCGCACCACGTTGTTGTAGGGGTCTTGTTCGGTCAGACTCCAACCGCTGGTCTGGCAGTGGGTGCGCAGCATCAGGCTCTTGGGGTTCTTGGCGTCAAAGCCCTTCATGATGCGGCACCACAGCAGGCGCGCGGCGCGCATCTTGGCAACCTCTAAATAGAAGTTCATGCCAATGGCCCAGAAGAACGAGAGGCGCCCGGCGAAGGCATCCACATCCAACCCAGTGGCAATGGCCGTCTTCACATATTCCTTGCCGTCGGCCAGGGTAAAGGCCAACTCCAGCGCCTGGTTGGCACCGGCCTCTTGCATGTGGTAACCCGAGATGCTGATCGAGTTGAACTTGGGCATGTTCTGGGCCGTGTACGCAATGATGTCGCCAATGATGCGCATGCTCGGCGCTGGCGGGTAGATGTAGGTGTTGCGCACCATGAACTCTTTCAGAATATCGTTCTGAATCGTTCCCGATAGCTTGTCCTGCGAAACGCCCTGCTCTTCTGCCGCCACCACATACCCGGCCAACACCGGGAGCACCGCGCCGTTCATCGTCATGGACACACTCACCTTGTCCAGCGGGATCTGATCGAACAGGATCTTCATGTCCTCCACGCTGTCAATCGCCACGCCGGCCTTGCCCACGTCGCCCGTCACACGCGGGTGGTCGCTGTCATAACCACGGTGCGTGGCCAAGTCGAACGCCACCGACACGCCCTGACCGCCCGCGGCCAGCGCCTTGCGGTAGAAGGCGTTGGATTCTTCGGCAGTAGAAAAGCCCGCGTATTGGCGAATCGTCCAGGGGCGCACGGCGTACATGGTGGCCTGCGGGCCGCGCAAAAAGGGCTCAAAGCCGGGCAGCGTGTCGGCATGCGGCAGGTTGGCGGTATCGGCACCGGTATAGAGCGGCTTGACGGTGATGCCGTCGGGCGTGACCCAGTTCAGGGCATCCACATTGCCACCAGGTGCAGACTTGGCGGCCGCTTTGGCCCAGGCTTCCAACGTGGCGGTTTTGAATTCGGATTTTGGTTCGGTCATGGCATTTCCCGGTTAAGCCGCAATGGTGATCCTTTTTGGCCATCAGGCCAAGATGCGGCACTGCAAAGCCTGTATTATGCATAATTATGAATGCAAAATATTGATTCCAGCTTACAATCGCCCCATGGTTGAAACCCTGTCACCCCCTCCTGCCGCCCAATCGCTGGCGCCGCGCGCGCTGTATGTGGAGGTGGCCGAGCGCCTGCGCCAGCGCATCTTCAAGCGCGAACTGGAGCCGGGCAGCTGGATTGACGAACTGCGCATTGCCGAGGAATACGGCATCAGCCGCACCCCCCTGCGCGAGGCGCTGAAGGTGCTAGCCGCCGAGGGCCTGGTGACCATGAAGGTGCGCCGCGGCGCCTACGTGACCGAGGTCTCCCCGCGTGATCTGGCCGACGTCTACCACCTGCTGAGCCTGCTGGAAAGCGACGCCGCCGCCGTGGTGGCGCGCACCGCCACCGATGCCGAGCTGGCTGAGCTCCAAGCCCTGCACCAGGAGCTGGAGGCTGCCGCCCTAAGCGTTCCGGCCAACACCGATGCTTTTTTTGCCGTGAACGAGCGTTTTCATATGCGCCTGTTGGCCATTGCGAACAACCGCTGGCGCGACCAGATGGTGGCGGACTTGCGCAAGGTGATGAAGCTCAACCGCCACAGCTCACTGTTCAAGACCGGGCGTATTCAGGAGTCGCTGCTCGAGCACCGGGCCATCATGGCCGCGCTGGGCGGGCGCGATGCTGACGCCACCGCGCTGCGCATGCGCGAACACTTTGCCAACGGCTTGCAGGCGGCTGCGCAGTAAGTCCGGCAGTCATCCACGACGCGCGGTTGCCACGCCCACCGCAATGGTGCCGCCCAAGAGGGCTTGGGCATTTTTTAATGCCAAATATAACGCCAAGCCTTATGAATGAAGCGTAAGCAGCTATCGTTTTTATAGTGAATTCAGCGCTTCACGGTGGTGCGCCTGCTCCATGACTTCGGCCGCAGACAGCGCTTTGAGCCGATGGTCGCTCCACACCTGACGCCAACGCCGTGCGCCGGGCAGTCCGTGGCGCAGGCCCAGCATGTGGCGGGCAATGGCGTACCAAGGGGTGCCGTGCTCGGCCGCCTCGCGCTGCATGTACGCCACCATGGCGGTCTCCACCGCTTCACGGGTCAACACCGTGGGCGTCGCACCGTAAAAGGCCGCATCCCACTCGGCCAACCACCATGGGTTGTGGTACGCCTCACGGCCAATCATGGCACCATCCACTTGGTCCAAATGGCGCTGCACCTGTTCGGATGAGGTGATGCCACCATTGATGGCAATGGTGAGTTCTGGGAAGTCGCGCTTGAGCCGGTAAACCAGTTCGTAGCGCAGTGGCGGGATGTCCCGGTTTTCCTTGGGGCTGAGTCCCTTCAGCCACGCGTTGCGCGCATGAACGATAAAGGTGTTGCAACCGGCCTCGGCCACGGTACCGACAAAATCACGCACAAAGTCGTAGCTCTCGGTCTTGTCGATGCCGATGCGGTGCTTCACGGTTACCGGCACATCCACCACATCCACCATGGCCTTGACGCAGTCCGCCACCAGGCGCGGTTCGGCCATCAGGCACGCGCCAAATGCGCCACGCTGCACACGCTCGCTGGGGCAACCGCAGTTGAGGTTGATTTCGTCATAGTCCCAGTCTTGGCCCAGTTTTGCGCAGCGCGCCAGGTCGGCCGGTTCGCTGCCGCCCAGTTGCAGGGCGACGGGGTGCTCTTGCGCGTTGAAGCGCAGGTGGCGTGCCACATCGCCATGCAGCAGCGCGCCGGTGGTCACCATTTCGGTGTACAGCAAGGCGTGTCGGCTCAGCAAGCGGTGAAAGTACCGGCAGTGGCGATCCGTCCAATCCAGCATCGGCGCGACGGACAGGCGGTGCAAGGGCGTTCCAGCCCTAGTTACAGAATCCATGGCCGCATTATCGACAACGCTCAGGCGCTGGGTGTCACGCACCAGGGCGCAGCGTTGTGCGCCAGGGCCATCCACAGGGCCCAGGCCGAACTGGCGGCCAACGCGGCCCCGGCCACGCGCACGCCCCACGCTCCACCGCCCGCGCGAGGCCCGGCACCGCGCAAGCGCAGCCAGAGCCATGGCCCCACGGCCAAACTGACACCCGAACCCAACGCAAACAGGGCCATCACTCCCGCACCGGCCAGCACGTCTGGGGCCAATGCCGCCACCATCAGTGCGGAATAGAGTAATCCGCAGGGCAACAGGGCCCAGGCCAGCCCCAGGGCCAAGGGAGTACCCTGCCCGCCCTTCTGGACTACGGCGCGCACCCTGAGCCACAGCCCGCGCGCAGCACCCTCCAGCCAGACCGGTTGTCGCGCTTGCCACACCAGGACTAGCCCCAACACCATGGCGGCCACGTGAAAGAGCGACCAGACCGGGCGCAGCGCCGCCGACTGCACCGTAAGCCACCCCAAACCTTGCAGGGAAGCCGCCGCCAAAGCGCCTAGTGCGCTGTACCCCAAGAGGCGGCCCAGCTGAAACAACCCCAGCGCCGTGGTTTTGTGGGTGGGCGCCGCTTGGCCGATACCGGCGCAGGCAGCGCCGCACATGGCGATGCAATGCGGGCCACCGGCCAGGCCCATGAACAGCGCCGTGAGCGCCAGTGAGGTTTGCATCGGGCGATGCTAATGGATACGGGAAGACCGCGCCCGATCACGGTCAGTCTGCAGATAGCGGTCAAACACCCTGGCAACCGCGCGAACCGCGCTCCAATCCAGGGGAGCAACCTGGATTCCCACCGTGTCCATATGGACCCAGCCCTCTTCCTGGAGCGCCGCAAGATCCTGGATTTCGCGCGCGAAGTAGCGACGAAAGTCCACGAGAAACCCCAGCTCAATCGATTCAAACTGCACCTCGCCATGGCACAACAAGGCCATGATGACCGATCGGCGCAGGAGGTCATCGCGACTGAGCGTCATGCCCCGTACCGTTGGTAGCCGCGCTTGGTCGATCAGGTGGGCGTACGATTGAAACGAAGGGGCATTTTGATGGTAGGTCAATCCCACGCACCCCTTGGCGGCGACACCCAAGCCGATGAGGTCGCCATCGGGCTGTGTGCCATAGCCGAGACAGCTGCGATGCAGACGGCCCTGGCGTCTGGCGACCGCCAGCGAATCGTCGGGCAAGGCAAAAAGATGGAGTCCCACATGCACGTAGCCTGCGCGGGTCAATTGCTCACGCAACCAAGTTTGCATGGATCGAAAGCCAGCAGGCCCAGGGGATGCCGAGGTTTCATGGCGGCGCGTCCCGGGTGCGCAGCAAAGGGGCGGAGCCGTCTGATCGATCGCGATGCGCTCGGGTTGCATCGCACACACCGCATGCATTTCACGCTGCATCCATGCCGACGGTTGGGATACCAACGGGTAGCGCAGGTCCAACTGCACCGATTCGAATCCGTGCTGGCGTGCCGCTGGAATGGTGGCGAGCACTTGCTCCATGCGCAGACCCGAATCCGCCTGCACATCTTGGCCCCCAGGATGCATATCCAAACGCAGACGGTTGAACCCCAGTTGTGCCAGTGGCCCGAGGCTGTCCGGATCAACACTGTGCGCGCACAGCTCTATCGTGTATTCGCCGCCAGGCACCATCTGGAAGCGCCGTCCCAGCACGGCCATCAAGGCGCCCACTTGCTGCGCCGTCCAGCGCCACTGGCTGCGGGCGTTCAGGTATAAGTGACTAAAGGTTTGGACACGCCCCATGGCATCTGCCAGTAACTCCACCTCGCGCGAAAGATAGCGCACATAGCGCTCTGCCAGCTCGGACAAGCCTGGTGCCTTTGATGCGCAGCTACCGATTGCGCTGTCATGGAAAAGATTGACCCCCAGGGACAGCGGCAACGCACGTGCAGTGAGTCCGGTCCGTCTTTGCGCCAGAGCCTGCGCCAAGTGCGCGGACGTGAACCCACTGTCAAATCGGTCAGGAGTTGGGTAGGAGGTGTAACACTGGCAAGGCCCGTCATCGCGACGCATGGTGACTGCACTTGCTGGGGTGTCCGTGTTCATCCGGGGCTTGGCGTAGCTTAAGAAAAATGGGGCCAACTTTGCCGCAAGTAGGAGGTCTTTCGGTTGA
The DNA here is from genome assembly GCA_041919095.1 of Rhodoferax sp. GTDB lineage: Bacteria > Pseudomonadota > Gammaproteobacteria > Burkholderiales > Burkholderiaceae_C > Allorhodoferax. The sequence continues at coordinate 31,140 of JAYRUL010000008.1, forward strand.
TATGCATCAAAGAGAATGAAACTGGGTAAACTCATGGTTCAGTTCGCGCCGTTCCCGTGCACCATGCTTGATCACTCCCTCCCCGCCGACGACAGTTCTCTTGACGCAGCGCAACCTGCCGACGGTGCCGGTGACACAGCGGCAATCGACACGCTGCAGACGATCAAGGTGGCATGCGCCAACTGCAACTTGCGTGAGCTTTGCATGCCGCTCGGACTCACGCAAGAAGAGTTGGACCGCATTGAGGACATGGTCGCCAGCCGCCGCAAGATCAAGCGGGGCACTACCTTGTTCCGCAATGGCGATCGCTTTAACAACTTGTACGCCATTCGGACCGGGTTCTTCAAGACCAGCATTACCTCGGAAGATGGTCGCGACCAGGTGACCGGTTTTCAAATGGCTGGCGAAGTCATTGGTCTGGACGGCATCGTCAATGACAACCACACCTGCGATGCCATCGCCCTGGAAGATGCCGAGGTTTGCGTCATGCCCTTTGACCGTGTGGAAGAGATCTCACGTGAAGTCAACGCACTGCAACGCCATGTCCACAAGATCCTGAGTCGCGAGATTGTTCGGGAGAACAGCGTGATGTTGCTGCTGGGCAGCATGCGCGCCGAAGAGCGCCTGGCCGCATTCCTGCTGAATTTGGTCGAACGGCTGCATGCACGCGGATTTTCACCGCTTGAACTGGTCCTGCGCATGACCCGCGAGGAGATTGGTAGCTACCTGGGCCTGAAGCTGGAGACCGTCAGTCGAACGTTTTCCAAGTTCATGGACGAAGGCATCATCGAAGTCAAACAACGCCATGTGCGCATCCTCGACACGGATGCGCTGCGCGAAATCGTCAATCCCGGTTCCTGCGCATAAAGCCTTCAAGGCTTGGGTTTCACGCCGGTTGCAGCATGATTGCGAGCCTGTATGGCGGGTGCTCGATTGCCTGTGGCTTGGTCGTCGGTAGGCAGCGGTTTTCCCGTGGTTGGCTGTTCTTGGACCAGGGTATCCATGCCTTGCGAAGCCAAATAGAAGGTAAACAGCGAGGCCACAATGACGACGAATGGGCCAGCGATAACCAGCCAGACATAGCCAAACTTCCACCACGGCGGTGAGGTATTGGTTGAAGCGGAATTCATGTCGTCCTACTTTGGAACAATGAACACGGATTTCTCGCGCAACTGCTCGCCGCCATTCATCCGCGTGATGTGAAATTCAATCGGATGCGCACCAGGCGCACCAGCGTCATAGGGTGCCTGCACGCTCACCACGACCCAGCGAGACTGGGTGGAGGCAACATCCACTTGATGTTGCCCAACCACCTGCAATCCATCAAGCCCAACCGCGGTAATTTCGAACTGCTGCGCGGCCTCGGTTGCATTCATGATCTGCAGCCGAAATACATTCTCGATGCGCCCGCCCTCAACCAACCGCGCCAACACCGCGCGATCACGAACGACATCCACTCTGAAGGGCGTGCGCACACTCAGGCTGACGATCATCGAAACCACGACAGCAATCAGAATGGCCGAATACACCAGAACCCGCGGGCGCAGGACATGCGCCCAGATCTGGGTAGAACTCCAGTTCTGGCTCACCGCGTTTTGTGTGGAGTATTTGACCAACCCCCGGGCATAGCCCACTTTGTCCATGACCGAGTCACAAACATCTGCGCACGCACCGCAACCGATGCATTCGTACTGCAAGCCTTTGCGAATGTCGATACCGGTGGGACACACCTGCACGCACAAGCTGCAATCCACGCACGCCCCCAATCCGAGCTGGGTGGGATCGGCCTTTTTGGAACGTGAGCCACGGGGTTCACCGCGCGCTTGGTCGTAGGTGACGATCAACGTATCCCGGTCAAACATGGCACTTTGGAAACGCGCATAGGGGCACATGTGCAAGCACACCTTCTCGCGCAGGAATCCGGCATTTCCATAGGTGGCCAGCCCATAGAAAAGTATCCAGAAGAGCTCCCAAGGCCCTAGGCTCGCACGGAGGACTTCGACCGCCAACTCAAGGATGGGCGTGAAATACCCCACGAAGGTGAATCCCGTCCAAAGGGCGACTCCCACCCAAAGGACCTGCTTCGTCATTTTGCGCAGCACCTTGTCCGTGGTCCAGGGACCAGCATCTCGGCGCATGCGTGCCGTTCGATCTCCTTCGGCTAGTTTTTCAAACCACAGAAAGATTTCGGTATAGACGGTCTGCGGGCACGCGTAGCCGCACCAGAGACGGCCGGCCACTGCTGTAAACAGAAACAACGATAGGGCTGAAATCACCAGGAGTCCGGTGAGATAGATGAAATCCTGTGGGTACAGCACCAAACCGAAGATGTAGAAACGTCGTGCTGCCAAGTCAAACAGCACCGCTTGGCGCTCTCCCCATTGCAACCAGGGCAGACCGTAGAACACCAACTGCGTCAAGGCGACCATGACCCAGCGCCAGGTGGTGAACCGCCCCGAAACGCTGCGGGGATAAATCTTCTCAGCTGGGGCGATTTCAATGAAAGCGCGCGACTCCTGCATGCGGACGATCCTGCTTTGCTAGCCAACCTTTCCCATTACTTGGATTTGTTGGACAGTCCCCAAACATACGAGGTCAACACATGAATCTGGCTCTCGGTCAATCGGGATGCCTGCGCCGGCATTTGGTTGACCTTGCCCTCGTTGACCATCGCGGTCACTGCGGCCTCACCGACACCATGCAACCAGATGCCATCCGTGAGGTTGGGGGCTCCCAGTGCCGGATTCCCTTTTCCATCGATGCCATGGCATGCGGCACAGACTTCGAATTTGGCTTTGCCAGGCTGTGCACGGGCGGCATCGTGCTGGGCATTGGACAGGCTCAAAACGTAGTTCGCCACGTTCTTGACATCGTCCGCCGTGCCGACTGCAGCAGCCAGCGGCGGCATGTTGCCCATACGACCGTTGGTAATGGTCTCCTTGATGACCTCGGGCGCACCACCGTATAGCCAGTCAGAATCCGCCAAATTGGGGATGCCTTTGGAACCGCGCGCATCCGAACCATGGCACTGCGAGCAATTGTTCATAAACAAACGCTCACCAATCGCCATCGCCTGCGCATCCCGCGCGACGTCTTCGGGCTTCATGTCCATGAACTTCTTGTACAAGGGGGCAACGTCAGCATTGCCTTTTTCTACTTCGGCCTTGTACTGCCCGATCGCACTCCAGCCCAGAGTCCCTTTGGTCGCGCCCAGGCCGGGATACAACAGAAAGTAGATCACTGCAAAAACAATGGTGATGATGAACATCCAAACCCACCAACGGGGTAGCGGATTGTTCATTTCGCGCAAATCATCATCCCACACATGGCCGGTCGTATTGTCAGCGGCGGTCATTGCCTTGGCCTTACCAGCAAACCACAACAGCAAGGCACAGGCCAGCACGCTCGCAACGGTAATGCCTGCGACGTACACCGACCAAAAATCACTAAAAAAGTCACTCATTTTTTTTCCTTTGTCGACGGACTCAGTCCTGCTCGAAGGGAAGGTTGGCGGCATCGGAAAAATCCGCAGTGCGGCGCTTGGACCAAGCCCAGATAACGATTCCAATGAACGTTACAAAACTCAGCACGGTTGCACCGGCTCTCAGGTAGTTGACATCCATATCCATCAAAAGACTCCTGCAACTACTTGAGCGCCAGGCCCAGACCTTGCAGGTAGGCGATCACCGCCTCCATTTCAGTCTTACCCTGCACCTCTTCGATCGACTTGCTGATTTCGTCATCGGTGTAAGGCACACCAACGGCTCGCAGCGCCTTCATATGAGCGGGCATGACTGCCGCGTTCGCCATGGTCTTTTCAAGCCATGGGTAAGCCGGCATATTCGATTCCGGCACGACGTCTCGGGGATTGATGAGGTGGGTGCGATGCCAGGCATCGGAGTACTTGCCGCCTACGCGCGCGAGATCGGGTCCCGTACGCTTGCTGCCCCATTGGAAGGGATGGTCATAAACCGATTCACCTGCAACCGAGTAATGGCCGTAGCGCAAAGTTTCCGCACGGAAAGGCCGGATCATCTGCGAATGGCAGTTGTAGCAGCCCTCGCGTACATAGATGTCCCGACCGGCAAGTTGCAACGCTGTATAGGGTTTCACGCCCTCAATTGGTTGGGTGGTCGAGCGCTGAAAAAACAACGGCACGATCTCCACCAGCCCGCCCACCAGCAGCACCAAGAGGATCAAAACGATCATCAAGAAGTTGTTGGTTTCAATCTTTTCGTGGGAGAAACCCGACGTCGAAGTATTGTTAGCCATTGGGATTCCTCTCTTATGCGTGTGCAACGGCAGCTGGAACACTAACGTCCACAGCGCGCCCGTTCGTTGCTGTCTTCATGGTGTTCCACAGCATGATGCACATGCCGGTCAGGTACAAAAGCCCTCCCATCAAGCGCAGCACATAGAACGGGTAGGATGCCTTGACCGACTCAACAAAGGTGTAAGTTAGGGTTCCATCTGCATTGATGGCGCGCCACATCAGTCCCTGCATCACGCCAGCGATCCACATCGCCGCGATGTAAATCACGATGCCGATGGTCGCTGTCCAGAAATGGACCTCAATCGCTTTGACGCTGTACATCTGCTTCTGACCAAACAGGCGGGGAATCAAGTAATACATTGATCCCATGGTCACCAGGCCAACCCACCCCAAGGCACCCGAGTGAACGTGGCCTACCGTCCAGTCGGTGTAATGGCTCAGGGCATTCACGGTTTTGATGGACATCATCGGTCCCTCAAAGGTGGACATGCCGTAAAACGACAACGACACGATCAGAAAGCGCAGGATCGGGTCGTCCCGCAACTTGTGCCACGCACCCGACAAGGTCATGATGCCGTTGATCATGCCCCCCCACGACGGGGCCAGCAGAATCAACGAAAAGACCATGCCGACTGATTGGGTCCAATCAGGCAGTGCGGTGTAGTGCAGATGATGGGGGCCAGCCCACATATACGTAAAGATCAGCGCCCAAAAGTGAACGATCGACAGGCGGTAGCTGTACACCGGACGGCCAGCCTGCTTGGGAATGAAGTAGTACATCATGCCCAGGAATGCTGCAGTTAGGAAAAAGCCCACCGCATTGTGGCCATACCACCACTGGATCATGGCATCCTGAACACCGGCATAGGCGGAATAGGACTTCATGAATCCAGCTGGTACGGCGGCACTATTGACCAGGTGCAGCAAGGCCACAGCCAGAATGAAGGCGCCAAAAAACCAGTTGGCCACATAGATGTGCTTGACCTTGCGTGTGCCAACGGTGCCAAAAAACACAATCGCGTACGCCACCCAGACCAGGGTGATCAAAATGTCAATGGGCCATTCCAGTTCGGCATACTCCTTGCCACTGGTGTAGCCCAATGGCAGAGAGATCGCCGCCATCACGATGACGGCTTGCCAACCCCAAAACGTAAAAGAGGCCAGTTTGTCTCCAAAGAGCCTCACCTGGCAGGTGCGCTGCACCACGTAGTACACGGTGGCAAACAGAGCCGATCCGCCAAAGGCGAAGATCACCGCATTGGTATGCAAGGGACGCAACCGGCCGTAACTGAGCCACGGGATACCAAAGTTGAGCTCGGGCCACGCCAATTGCGCCGCGATGATGACGCCAACGAGCATTCCCACGACGCCCCAAACCACCGTCATGATGGCAAACTGCCGCACGACGGTGTCGTTGTAGACCGTAGCCTGTTGATTTGCAAATGCCATAGTTACCTCTTTCTGAAATACCTGTAACAGTTTCCCTTAAAAACTTAGGGGCAATTTTGATTTGAGTCAAACCTCTACCGGTTTCTTAACTTTGGTCAAGGATCTCGCAAGATTCGCTCGCCTTCTGCCTCAATGTCTTCAAACTGGCCTCCCTGAATGGCCCACCACAGGCCCGCAAGTACGAAAAACACCAGAACGACGGATAAGGGGATGAGCAAGTAAAGAATGTCCATGGCGTCTGTATTATTGAATTCTCGACAAGCGTAGCGCATTCAAAACAACCAACAACGAACTGGCAGCCATGCCCAAACCCGCCAGCCAAGCGGGCAAGTAGCCGAAGACCGCCAGGGGAACACAGGCGGCGTTGTACGCCAAAGCCCAACCCAGGTTTTGGCCAATCACGGCACGCATGCGCTGGGCCAAGCCATGCGCAACGCCAACAGCGCCGATCTGATCGCCCAGTATGACGAAGTCTGCCTTGGCCTGTGCCAGAGCAGCTGCGTGACCTAGCGCAAACGACACGTCGGCACCCGCGAGGACCGGACCGTCATTGAGTCCATCGCCCGCCATCAGCACCTGACGACCTGTACTCTGGAGTTGACGCAAGTAAGCCAGCTTCTCATCGGGTGCGCAGTGGGCCTTGACTTGATCAATCCCAACCAAGGCCGCAATTTGAGCGACCGATGGTCCCGCGTCGCCGGACACCAGATGGACCTGAAGCCCGCGCGACTGCAGCGTCTGAACCATCGTTTTCGCTTGGACACGCAGCTCTTCGGTCAAGTCAAAGCGCGCCAGCCATCCGGACGCATCACGGAGGTAGGTACAGAGGCTATTTCCCCCTTGATCGGGCACCTCGCAGAACGCCGCTGATCCCAAACGAAGCGCACGCGTTGCGGCAGCGTGCTCAGTACCCTGGGTCACCGCACCCCAGATTCCTTTACCAGGTATCTCGGTCACTTGCGACGCATGCCAGGTCTCGGTTTCTGGCGTCGCCAGCCTGCATACAGCCTTTGATACCGGATGGAGCGAATGGGCCGCCAGCGCGGCCGCCATGCCAATGGCCTGAGAGACGGAGAAACCGCTTCGCGTGTGGACTTCCCCGACGCGCATGTTGTCATGGGTAAGCGTTCCAGTCTTGTCAAAGACCGCGTCGGTGACACTAGACAAACTATCGAGCGCCTGCAAATTGCGCACCAGGACGCCTTGGCGCGCCAAGGCTCCTGCTGCTGCCAACAAAGCAGCCGGTGTTGCCAACGACAGGGCGCAAGGGCAAGTCACAATCAGAACCGCCACTGCCACCATCAGCGCATGGCCCGGGTCAACCGGCCACCACCATGCACAAGCCAGTGCAGCAGCCGCCATGACCGCCAGCAAAAATGGTTTGGCCAAGCGATCGACAACCATCACACTGCGTGGCTTTGAACTGGCGGCGCTATTCATCAGCGACACGATTTGCGCAAACCGTGTTGCCCCGCCTACCGCTGTCGCACGCACCAAGACTGTACCGCTCAGGTTATGGCTGCCCGACAGAACACCACCACCTGGCCCCCGATGCAAAGGGGTTGATTCGCCCGTCAACATGGCTTCATCCACCAGGGTCTCCCCGGATTCGATGATCCCATCGGCCACGAAGGCCTCGCCGGCGTGCACACGCAACAAGTCGCCTGCCACAACCCGCCGCGCGGCAATCCGTTCAAACTGCCCCAGTTCATTGGCACGCTCCACGCTGTCAGGCAAGCGATTGAGCAAGGCATCGATGGCACCCGCTGTGCGGTCGCGAAGCCGCAACTCCAACCAGCGCCCCGTCAGCAGGAAAAACACAAACATGGTCAGGGAATCAAAAAAGACCTCTTTGCCAAAAATTCCATTCGGCTCGAACGTTCCCAGCGTGCTGACGACAAAGGTGATTGCAATGCCGATGGCAACCGGCAAATCCATACTGATCCGAAAACCGATCAGGTCGCACCATGCGTTTCGAAAAAAGGGCCCACACGAGAAAAACATCACAGGCAGTGACAACAGCCAGGATGCCCACCGCAGCAAATGCTCCATTTCACCAGTCAAGTCACCTGGCTGTGCCGTGTAGGCGGGATAGGCATACATCATGACCTGCATCATGCAAAACCCAGCCACTGCCCAACGCCACAGGGCTTGGCGCGTCTCTTGCCGACGTCGCTCACCCTCAAAAACATCATTTCCGGGAACTGGCCGGTAACCCATCGCACGGACCGACTGCAACCAAGTCGAAGGCCGTACTTGATGCGCGGACCAAATGATGCTGGCTCGGTGGCTCGCCGAGCCAACCTGGGCGGATAGAACCCCCGGAACTTTCCGCAAGGCTTCTTCAATCGTGAGGGCACAGGCCGCGCAGTGCATACCTTCAATGAGGAGGTTCGACTCCCACACATCGTCTCCCACGCTCACCAATCGACTAAATGCACTCCATTCTTGGCGGTCATCCAAGAGTGCAAGTGCTTCGCAAGACGGGGCTGAAGCCAAGCCTACCCGGGCGCTATCAATCGACATAGGTCAAATTGTGCAGTAACCGCACCGGCACTGCTTGCCCTGCGGGATTACCCAACCGGCTTGATCGGTATTCGGAATTCCTCTGGCGGTCCGAGCTGTCCCGATCACGCCATGGCTCGCAGCTGCCTAGTTGGCATACAGGGTACGAAGCATGTTTTTCTGAACCTTGCCCATGGCATTGCGGGGCAGCTCAGTTACGACATGCAGTCGTTTGGGGACCTTGTAATTGGCCAATTGTGATTTCAATGCCTGCAACAAAGCGGCTCCATTCAAACGCACCGTGGGTTTCGCGACAACAATCGCCACGCCCACTTCGCCGAAGTCGGCATCAGGTACTCCGACCACCGCACTTTCAGCAACGCCCGCCATGGCATTGAGAACGCCTTCTACTTCGGCGGGATAGACGTTGTAGCCCCCGCTAATGATGAGATCCTTGCTTCGCCCGACGATGGAAACATAGCCTTCTGAATCCCGGCGGCCCACATCGCCGGTCTTGAAAAACCCATCCTTCGTGAACTCGTCGCGGGTCTTGTCGGGCAAGTTCCAGTAGCCCTTGAAAATGTTCGGACCCCGGACCACAATCGCCCCGATTTCGCCTGGAGCAACTTCAAAGCCCGCATCATCCAGAATTCGAAGCTCTACGCCTGGCAATGCCGGGCCAACGGTGCCCCCACGACGTGGGCCATCCGCATTCCGGCAGGGGTTGGACGTAAGCATCGCCGTCTCGCTCATGCCGTACCGTTCCAACACAGCATGCCCGGTGCGGGCTTTCCAAGCCTCGAACGTCTCGATCAGCATGGGAGCGGACCCGGAAATGAAGAGACGCATGTGGGCACAAACCGCGTGATTGAGCGCTGGTTCTTGGAGTAGCCGAACGTACATGGTGGGGACACCCATGAAGACGGTGGCAGACGGCAGAAACTGCAAGACCTGTTGGGGATCGAACTTGTTGCACCAAATCATCCGGCTGCCACTGAGCAAGGCGCCATGAATGGCTACAAACAAACCGTGCACATGAAAAATCGGAAGCACATGCAGCAGCACGTCTGCGCCTTGCCCTGGTACACGCCAATCCCAATAGTCCTTCAATACCTGGGCGTTACTCAACAAATTGCCGTGCGTCAACATGGCACCTTTGCTGCGTCCGGTCGTACCGCTGGTATAGATGATGGCCGCCAGATCGCTGGATGCAACGCGGGCCACCGTATGCGCTCGCGAATGGCTTGCAGCGCGCTCCAGCAATGTCCCCGTCCGGTCATCATTCAGGGTAAAAACAATTTCCGTGCCAGCCTGAAAAGCGGCCTGACTGAGCCAACTAAAGCTTTTCGCAGTGCACACCAGTACGGCAGGTTGCGCGTCGGCAATGAAATACGCCATTTCTGCAGGTTGGTAGGCTGTATTGAGCGGCAGGTAGACCAACCCGGCTCGCAACGTGGCCAAGTACAGCATCATGGCCTCAACCGACTTGTCCACTTGCGCTGCAATACGGGAACCAGCAGGAAGATGCAACGACTCTAGCAAGTTGGCCAGCAGGGCAGTGGCATCCAGCAGGTCTTGCCACGTATAGTGCAAGCCTGACTCCGTTTGCACGGCGCAAGACTGCCGATCCGCAGGAAACGCCGCCTCCAAGGCCGCAAAAAGGTTAGTGTGGACTGATGCAGGTGCCATGGAAACCAGTTGCTAGGGTGTAAATCGCGGCGCACGCTTGGCCAGAAACGCACCGATACCTTCTCGGTGCTCATCGGAGTCAGCGTAGTCGTAGGTATTTGCTATCATTTTAATAGCTGTTTGCGCTTGCAGTACGGGGGCTAGAGCCCGAAATGTCTGTTTATTTTGCCTTGCAGCCCGAGGGGCCAGGAGTTTGATGCGATCCGCGATGGATCGCACGACATGTTCCAAGTCATCCTGCGGAACCACTTGGTTGAGAAATCCACGCTGATACATGGTTGCGGCATCCAGAACCTGCGCACATAGCAACATCTCGCGCGCCGTCGCTTCGCCAACACTACGGATCACCAACGCGGCTTCGCGCGGAGCCATGGGAAAACCCAGTCGTGCAATCGGTGCACCAAACCTGGCGTTTTCCGCAGCCAGTCGCATGTCGCAGCAACTGGCAATTTCAACGCCAGCCCCCATGCAATTGCCAGCAATCTGTGCCACGATGGGTACGTCGCAGTCCAGCATGGCCTGCAAGCCGCCCCAGACATCCACCTCGTGAAAGTGTCGCAGGCGTTCTTTGTCAAAGCGGAAATCCGGGTATTCAGAGATATCCCCACCAGCACAAAAGTGGTCGGCGCCAAAAACCACGACACACCGCACCCGCGCATCCCGCTGAATACCTTCAAATACCGTACGCAGCTGCCGCCACATTCCCACGGACATGGCATTGAACCGATCGGAATGCCGCAGTTCAACGAATGCAATGCTGTCTTGGTGCTCGACAGAAATCGACTTGCTCATCGGCTTGCGCCTTGTCGCTGAAGGTCGGCTCGGCCCGCCCAGACCCAGAGTCCAACACCGCCCACAATCATCGGAAGGCACAGCCACTGCCCCATGCTCATGCCCAGCGTCAACAGTCCTAAGTGGGCATCCGGTTCACGGAAAAATTCGGCCACAAACCGCATGACTCCATATCCCAGCACAAAGACTGCAGCCACCTGTCCTTGCGGTCGGGGCTTGCGCGCATACCACCAAAGCACGACGAACAGCAACAGCCCTTCCAGCAAAAATTGGTAGATCTGGGAAGGATGCCGCGGCATATCACCAGCCCCACGAAACACCATCGCCCAGGGCAAACCGGGATCTGCAACGCGCCCCCACAATTCGCCATTGATGAAGTTACCAACCCGCCCCGCTGCCAATCCGGTCGGTACACACGGTGCCACCAAATCCGCAACCTGCCAAAACGGCTTCTTTCTTGAAATGGAAAACCACGCCAGCGCACCGATGACACCCAGAAGTCCCCCGTGAAAACTCATGCCACCTTGCCACACGGCAAACACTTCCAATGGATGGGTCAGGTAATACGCTGGCTTGTAGAAAAGGCAATAACCGATTCGACCGCCTGCCACCACACCCACCACGCCCAAAAATAGGATGTCTTCCACGTCACGCGCGCTCCACGCAGAGGCGCCTTGCAAGTTCGCAAATGACGGGTGACGCAGCCTCAACCTACCCAACAGCAGAAACAACGCGAACGCAACAAGGTAGGTCAATCCATACCAATGGATGGCCAGGGGGCCAAGACGCAGCGCAACGGGGTCAATAGCAGGATGAATCAGCATGACCCCTATTGTGCCGGTTCGATCAGCGACGCTTTTTCTTGCTGCTGAGCATGCCCAGCGCGTCCTTGCTCCGGTCGATGCGTTCTTGCTTGCGGGCGTTTTCGGCCTCCATGGCTTTGCGCTTGGTGTAGCCCGAAGCGTCGGCCCAAGCCCACCAAGCTACAGCCAATCCAAATGGTGCCATGACCACCCACCAGTCCCATGCAGCAACCGGCGCGATTTCCATGTACTTCATGACTAAGAAGACCAAACCCAAGGCGAGAAAATACATTATTTGCCCCTCACAACAAGCCCAGTTGCACCAAGCACACTGTATCGCAAACGCTCGCCATCCAAACGTCCGGCATGGCTGGCGGCTTCCATCGCAAAAAAGCCCACCAAGGTGGGCTGGTTTGCAACCGCCTTTCGACGCAATCTCAGTAAGCCTGCCCCAGCTGTCCCAAGATGGCAGGATTCTCCAGGGTGGAAGTGTCTTGCGTAATCGCTTCGCCCTTGGCCAGGGAACGCAACAAGCGCCGCATGATCTTGCCGGAACGGGTTTTCGGCAAGTTTTCGCCAAAACGAATGTCCTTGGGCTTTGCAATCGGCCCAATTTCCTTGGCCACCCAGTCCCGCAGCTCCTTGGCAAGGGCTTTCGCCTCATCACCGGTCGGCAAGGGGCGCTTCAAAACGACAAATGCGCAAATGGCCTCACCGGTCAGATCATCGGGACGACCCACCACGGCGGCCTCCGCTACCAGATCTGTTTTTGCGACCAACGCCGATTCGATCTCCATGGTGCCCATGCGGTGACCGGACACATTGAGCACGTCATCGATGCGTCCCGTGATGCGGAAATAGCCCCGATCGGCGCTACGAACCGCCCCATCGCCCGCTAGGTAGAAGCCCTTGAGCTCATCGGGGAAGTAACTCTTCTTGAAGCGCTCTGGGTCGTTCCAGATGGTTCGGATCATGGATGGCCAAGGGCGCTTGACCACCAAAATACCACCCGCACCATTGGGCATGTCGTTGCCTGACTCGTCCACAATGGCGGCCATAATCCCCGGCAGCGGCAACGTGCAGCTTCCAGGAACCAACGGCGTCGCGCCGGGCAACGGCGTCATCATGTGGCCGCCGGTTTCGGTCTGCCAGAAAGTGTCCACAATGGGGCAGCGTTCGCCGCCCACATGCTTGTAATACCACATCCAGGCTTCCGGGTTGATGGGCTCTCCAACTGAACCAAGAATTCGAAGTGTTGACAGGTCCCAGTTCTTGGGGTGAACTTTCTCATCGGTTTCAGACGCCTTGATAAGTGATCGAATAGCCGTAGGAGCGGTATAGAAGATACTGCAGCGGTGCCGTTCGATCATTTGCCAAAAACGACCAGCGTGGGGATACGTCGGCACGCCTTCAAAAATGATCTGGGTCGCACCGGCGGCCAGGGGTCCGTAGGCCACGTACGTGTGCCCCGTAACCCAGCCTATGTCCGCCGTACACCAAAACACGTCTTCGGGCTTGAGGTCAAAAGTCCAATCCATGGTCAATTTCGCCCACAGCAGATACCCGCCAGTGGAGTGCTGAACCCCCTTGGGCTTCCCGGTAGAGCCGGACGTATACAGAATGAACAAGGGATGCTCAGCACCCACGGGCACCGGAGCGCACACCGTGCTCTGGCCGCTGAGGGCTTGTGCAAAGGTCTTGTCGCGACCCGTCGCCATCGCGCAGGGCGTCGCGGTTCGCTCGTACACAAAGACGTTCTTAATGGATTCGCACCCTCCCATCGCCAGGGCCTCGTCCACGATACTTTTGAGGGGAAGCTCCTTGCCACCACGCATTTGGTAATTCGCCGTGATCACGGCCACGGCACCGGCGTCCATGATGCGCTCCTGCAGCGCCTTCGCCGAAAATCCACCAAATACAACGCTATGCGTAGCGCCGATGCGGGCGCACGCCTGCATGGCAATTACACCCTCGACCGTCATAGGCATATAAACCAATACACGGTCACCTTTTTGGATTCCGTGCCCCTTTAACGCGTTTGCGAACTGGCTCACACGTTCCAGCAGCTCCTTGTAGGTCACCTTGGTAACCGTGCCGTCATCCGCCTCGAAGATGATCGCCGTCTTGTTCTCAGTGGGCGTCCCGACGTGTTTATCCAGGCAATTGGCCGATGCGTTGAGCTCCCCATCGTCAAACCATTTGTAGAACGGGGCATTGGATTCATCCAGGGTACGCGTGAAGGGCTTTGTCCATGCGACGTTTTCACGAGCCAACTGAGCCCAAAATCCCTCAAAATCGCTGTCAGCGTGTGCACACAAGGCGTTGTAGCCCTCCATGCCTGAAATTCGGGCGTTTCTAACCATGCTGTCGCTGGGTGGAAATACCCTGTTTTCTACCAAAACAGATTCAATGGCGGACGCAGGCGTGCTCATAGGTGACAGTCTCCTGAGTTGTGGATTTGATTCGACCCGTATGGTGTGCGTTGGCTCTTACAAGGCACTGACTGTACTCCCAGTGCAAGAATTGGCTGTTAAAACCCACTTTCAGTCAACCGCTACATGGCGGCTTTCTCCCCCTCCTACAATTCCGTCAATCTAGTCAATTGAAGCGATATGAACAGCAAGCCTACTTCACGCCCCAACGCCAGCATGGGCCTACTTCCACGTTTGATATTTGCCAGTCGTTGGTTGCAGTTACCTCTGTACCTTGGTTTGATTGCTGCGCAGGGCGTGTACGTGTACCACTTTTGGGTCGAGCTGGTGCACCTGATGGAAGCAGCGTTTGGAAACCAGCACGCCCTTGAGTTGCTTGTAAAGAGCATCGGCTACAAGGAATCGGCGGTATCTGCAGGTCTCAATGAGACCGTCATCATGCTAGTTGTACTCGCGTTAATCGACGTGGTCATGATTTCTAACCTGCTGATCATGGTTATCGTGGGCGGATACGAAACCTTCGTATCACGAATGAATCTGGACGAACACCCTGACCAGCCTGAATGGCTGAGTCACGTGAACGCTT
>JAYRUL010000009.1:0-44955 GCA_041919095.1 Rhodoferax sp.
CCAGGCCATGTTCGACGCCATCATCCAAGGCAACCCCGAAGCCGCCAGCGCCGCCGCCGGCGACCACATGCGCTACGTGCGCGCCGAAGGTAAGCGCCCCCTGGTTGGGGAGGATGGCGGGGGGTAGGCAGTGCGGGATCAGTGCGTATGTCAGGGTTTTATACGTGCTAAATCAACTGTTGCTGCAATGTGACACTGGCCAATGGCCGCAGCCGGGCATAGTCCAGCAACTCGGCCAGCCGCGCACCCTTGGCCTGCCAATCCAACACCACGTTTTCCGCCAGCAGCACGTAATGCCAAGGTGGCCCGCCCCGCTGCTCGGCGGTCAACGCATTGTTGCGCTCACACCAGGCCAAGGCGGCCTTGCACTTGCGCTGTACGTTGGGGTGGATGGTTTGCTGCTGCGCCTTGGTTTCGACCAGATAAACAGCGTCCTGCGTACGCACGACGAAATCAGGCGAGTAAAACGCGGGCAGGCCGTCGTCCTTTACATAGCGCAACCGCGCAAAGGTGTGGCGGTTCTCGCTGATCTTGCAAAACGCCTGCACTTGCGTGTCGGCCTGCGCCCAGTGGATGAACGCGCGCTCCAGCCCACCATTGCGCGCTGGCCAGCCCAAGCGGGTGTAGATGCATTTGCTCACTTCCGCCGAATAGCTCTCGCGCAGCATCAGCTTGGGCACTTCGCTCAGCCAACGCAAGTGCACTTCGGTCTGTCCAGTGCTGTGCTTCTGCTCAGACTCCAGGAGCGCAACCGCAAACACTTTGGTAATGTGGTCCACCACGGGCTGCAGCAACAGCAAGCGCCAGTTTTCGTTTTCCAGCGGGTTGAAGCTGCTTGCAAACAGCGCTGTCCAGATGTAGTCGTCCAGCCAGCCCGTCAAGTCGGCGGTGTTCACCTGCAAATAGGGTTTGGCCAGGTGCGTCGCCACCTTGTTGCCCTTAGGCAGCGGTGCGCTGAGCGCCTGGCTAATGCGCCGCGTCAGGCGCGCCAGATAGTCGTTATAGCCGCCCACATTCATCACCGCGCCGTCCACCCGGTAGTCGCCAAACAAGGTAGCGGTTTGAAGGTCTTGGGAGATGAATGTGTCGCCTTTGCCCAGCAGTGCGGCGAGTTGGCCTTGGTCCATGCCCGTGAAGGCGGGCAAGACTGTTACGTCCAGACCCGTGTGGTCGCGCAGCTCGTCCGCCTCGTGCAGGATGAAGGGAATGCCAAAGTCAAACGCCCGATAGTCGGCGCGCAGCTCTGCCGCCATCACATCGCCGGTGCTGGATGTGTCGTCGGCACCGTCGCCGGTCGTGCCCGCCAGCCCTTCCTTGAGCAGCTCGTCGTAAAAGGTCTGGAACGCCGGGTGCTCCACGATGGACAGCACGTCCAGCAAGCTGCCCGGCTCTTGTCCACGGGCAATGCGTTCGCGGTTTTCGCGTTTGAGGTCGGTGTACTCATCGTCCCGCCACATCAGGCGCAGACCCCGGCCAATGGTCTGCTCCAGCAGAATCTGCGCCTGGCTGCTTCTCAATGGCACGATGACGCAGATGTTGTTCACATCAAAGCCCTCGCGCAACATCAGCACGCTCACGATGACGCGCGGCGTGGCATGGTGGTCCACGCTGAACAGGCGCTCTCGTACGGGGGCCCAGTCTTTTTCGCCCAGCTCGGCTTTTTTACCGGAGTCGATGGTCATCACCTCGTCGGCGTTCAAACCTTCCTGGTCTTGCAAAAACGCCGCCACCAGGGGCGACACCGTGGTGTCTTCGCATACCACAAGCATCTTGGGGTGGCTGCTCGGGTCTACCTTGGCAAAGTCGGCCTCCAGCTTGCGCAGCTTCTTCAAACCGGCACGCAGCATCACGCGCTGGCCCTCACTCAAGGCCGGGTTGCCCGCCTCATCGCGTTCTGCCTTGAACTCCAACGGCAAAGCGCCAATCTCCTTGCGCCTATCCAGCACCAGCGACTTCACCAGCCCCGCGCGCATGGCGCTTTTCAGGTCAAAGTCCACCACGATGTGCGGGAAGTACAGCTTGCGTTTGTTTTTGCCGCTGCCCACGTCGTTGTACGGCGTGGCCGAAAAGTCCACCTGCACAAAACGCCGCCCTTTGGTGGCGGCAATGCGCGAAAGGCTTTTCTGCCACTCCACCTCGGTGGTTTCGCCTTCGCGCTTGAACTCGTGAATATGGTGCGCCTCGTCGTTGAACACCATCAACTCTGGCAGTTGGGCCAGAAACTCCAGCACATTGCCACGCGCATAGCGCCTGTCCAGCACCTCCAGGCTGTTGCCCGTGGCGCGGCCCGGCGTCAGCGGCAGCACTGCACCCACTATCGTGTGCGGTTCCAGCGGTGCACCGGGGGCGTCCACCTCTTCCACGTCTGCCAATTCCTCGCCTTCGGCCAGCAGGTGCCAATTGGTGATGGCAATCATGCCGTTGCCCGTGGCCTTGAGGCCGATCTCGGCCTTGCTGCACACATTGCCACGCACAAAGGCAAACACCGTGTCCCGATACACCTCTGGCACAAACAGGTCGGCAAACTTGAACACGTCGGAGGTGCTGAAATCGCGCCCTGTGCCGCCCGCCACCAGCTTGCCGCAAAACGCATCGAGCAAGCGCTCGTACACGATCAGCCCTGGTGCCACCACCATAAATTGGCGGGTGAAGCGCGCGTCGTCCACGCCTTCGGTCAGCGCAGCCGTCTTGTTCAGCAACTGCCACACCATCAACGCCTGCATCACCCAAGTCTTGCCGGTACCCGTGGCCATCTTGAAGCAGTATTTGGGGTGCGCGTGCTTCGGGCTGGCGACCTCGTGCATGCGCGTGCCCGCCAGCAGCGCATCCGGTGCGCAAGCCTGGTACAAGTCCAGCAGGCTCCAGCGCCCGCGCTCTTTGCCCAGCACCTCGTGTGCGACGATGGCATTCAGAATGGCTTGCTTTTGCCCAACGTGGAAGTTCAGTCCCGGCCGCGTCAGCACCATGTCTTCACCAAACCACCACAACAATAGTTCGGCGGTGGTGGGGGTCACCAGATCCAGAATTTCGGCAGCGCCGGATTCGAGGCCCAGGCACAGTTGCTGGGTGCGGGTGGTGAGGCCCTGGGCCAGGGCCATGGGGGATTCGTCAAGCATCCGGCCCCCCTTGTTGGGATGCCAGTAAATGCCCCGGCTGCACAAATACGTCTATTTCTGATGCGCGCACGCGGCGCAGAGCGGGGCGGTGAGCAGCTAAACCAGTGGCTGGCTTGTACACATCCAGCCCCCGCCCCAGTTTGAACAGCAGGCCATGGTTCAGGCGCAGGTACCGATCATGTAAGCCTGCTTCACGGCGCAATGTAAGTGCCACGCCAAATTGCTGGAACAAGTCCCTGGTCACTTCGTCCAACACACGGTTTTGCTGCGCAGCGGATTCGCTTTCCACGTGGGAGGTGATGATTTCAATGGCTTTGGGCTTGGCAACCTCAGCCACGTGCATCAAGAATTCCTGCAAGTTGCGCAACTGATTCGGCTTTGAGAGGTGCGGATCAACCAGGGACAACTGCAACGCGCCCCGCAGGTAATGCGGCGCAAACAGCTTTTCGTAAGACCAACCAGTTGCCCCCTCCCGCAATTGAAGTCGTTCCACACAAACCGTGGCAGCACTCTGGACCGCATCCGCCCAGTCGGCATCATTGGTGGTGTTTATGGAAACCGGCATTGCCCTGCCCGACAAGGCGACGGGTTCGGTGCTGGGTGGTGCCGATGCAGCAGAAGCCACGACAACCGCCGGCGGCGCGCTATCGGGCATGGAAAACCGAACCCGCTCCAGAGTCTGAACCAATTCACCGTCCAGCGTACTTATCAGGGCTGTAGCTTCCTCCGTTTGTCCGGAAAGATGCAGGGTGGCTGCAGCCAGAATATTGTCAGCCGCCTGTTCCAGCAGCACACTGACGCCATCCAGCGCATCACGCGGGGCGGCCTTGGCTTCAGCCAACAAGAATTCACCGAAGCTGCGACTGCTTTGTTGCAGATAGCTTTCCAGGGCCTGTTTCAGCAGCGATTTGACTTCACGGTAGAAAGCTTTGACCTCTGCGTTCTGGCGAACCGTTGTGCCAACATCCCATATGTCTGCCACCACGCGCCGCTTCTCGGAAATCCGGTCTGCTACGCTGTCCGTCACAAAGTCGTCCAGCAGTTGCTGCACCTTTCGCTCCTCGATCGCGATCATTTCCTGGGCGTTTTGCATGGAGCGGTTCAGTACCACTTTCAACTTGCCCGATATATCCAGCGGTACATTGGTGCCCAGTTCCAAGCGTTCGGAAATCTCATCGCTGCTATCGGACAGTCGCAGCAGTGCTTGTTCGAACCGTTGGGCATATTTTGTGAACAGTGCAGTACGGGTATCCAACAGCTGCTGCACCTTCGGAAATATCAACGCCGCCACGCTGGCTTGGAATCCAGGCAGGTGACCCCAGCCGCCGTAGCGGCGGGTCTTCCAATGGAGGCCAATGTCATTGACTTCAATAGCCGACAACGGCTGCTCGGCCAACGCCGCAATCAGGCTCAAAAGAGTCTCATCGCGTCGGGGCTGTTCGTCCAGGCGTTCGGTCAGGTTCCGGATTTGCTGCTCAACAGTCCGGGTAAACCCCTCGCAAGCCTGCCCAAATTCACCACGAAAGGTGTGCAGCTTTTGCTCCGCCACCTCCTTGTTCTGCGTACTTTGCAGCGCTTTCAGTTTGGCCTGGAGCACGGTCTGCAATTCAAGCAAGCAATGACTGGCTCCCTTGACGATGTTGTCCGCAGTCTGCGACAGGCGGGACTCCGTGGAAAGCAGGTTCAGCAGTTGCGCCGTCAGTTTTTCAATGCCACCGGGATCTTTCGCCTCGATCGCAAACGGCAGCTCCTTGCCCTCTTTCCAGTCCCGGTGTAACCGGGCGGAGGTAAATGCAATCGGCACTTCACCCAACTGCTCCTGGTAGCGATGCAGGCTTTCATCCTGATCCAGGTCTTTCAGCGTGTCTTCAATTTCCCGCTTGATCTTGGCGCGCTCCCTGGCGATGCACGCAGAGATCGGTTCCGGGTCTTCGTCGTTGTCTTCCGCTTCTTTGAGCACCTTGTTGTAGGTTTCGTCAATCTGCGTCACCACCACGATCAACTGCTTCACGGTGCCTTTGCGCAAAAGTGAAAGCAGGAAGTCTTTTTCAGATTGGCCATACGACGCGCCGGACTTGGTGAGAAACAGCACCGCATCCACACCAGTGACCACGCGCTCCGTCAGCGTTACGCGGAAGCGCTCGGTGTCATCCAGCCCCGGGGTGTCGATCAACAGCACGCCCTGATCCAATATTTCCGCCGGTGCGGTGATGTCGATGCTGTCCACCAGGCAGTGCAAGGGGCTTTGCGACGATGTGTACTCTTTGAGTCGGCGACGGAATTCGTTGGCCGCTTTCTTGTTGGATTGCGGTGCCAACTCCAGGGTGATGGTGTGCCCATCCTCACGCACATGCGCATGCTCCAAGCTGTCGAGATCGAAAACTGTGTCTGGCTCTCCGTCCTTATTTTTCTTGGGAAGCAAAAAGCTCTCCCAACTGCGCACCCTGTGGGCGTCGGCGTGCTTGGGGTTCTCGGCATACAGAGACTTCAACTCCTGCCACACGGCGCTGTTCACGAAACGGATGCTGGCGCGCACACTCTGGCCATGCCGGAAGGTGGTGACGGCCGCAGTTTCTGGGAGTGTGCCTTCGCTGGCCAGGCGGTTGGGTAGTAACTCGTTCACAAACGACGACTTGCCCGCCTTGAACCGCCCCACCACAGCCACCTTGTATTCGGTAGGCACCTGCTGGCTCTGCAGCAACTCCGCCAACGTTGTGGCGCTGCGCTGGCACTCCTTGCCAATCTTGGCCACTTTGATGCTGGAGCGGCGCTCCAGCCCTGCTTGCACCTGTGCCAAATGCGTGGTCAGGTCTTGAATGTCACGTCGAAGTTGTTTGGGTGTTTTCATGACGAGGTTCCCTGGGTTGAAATGGATGGGTTGTTAGTGAACGGCGTGTTAACTACAATTGTGGTAATTCACGAAAGGCAGACCATGTCCACCGTTTCCATGCGCATTGATGAGTCCTTGATTAGCGCCGCCCGTGTGGCGGCCAAAGCCGAATTCCGCACCGTCCAGGGGCAGGTGGAGTTCTGGGCCAAGGTGGGCCGTGCCGCGCTGGACAACCCCGATCTGCCCGCTTCCTTTATTGCCGAAAGCCTGATGAGCCTGGGCGAGCCGCGAGAAGACAGCACGCCCTTCGTGCCGCGCAGCCGCACCACTGCCGTGCAGGCATGAGCTGGCAAGTGCAGCAAACGCGGCGCTTTGCCCGCGTGTACAAAAAGCTGACCAACGCCACGCTGATTGCGGACACCGATGCAGCGGTCGCTTCTGTGGCCGATAACCCCGACGTAGGTGAGCGTAAGAAGGGAGACCTGGCCCAACTGTGGGTACACAAATTTCGCAGCCAGGGCCAGTTGTACTTGCTGGGCTACACCCGCGATGACACCGTGCGGCTGGTTTACCTAGAAGCATTGGGGCCGCACGAGAATTTTTATCGGGATTTGAAGCGATAGACCCAGTGCATTCGCAAGCCGCCAAAGTCCCGAAATGTTGCAGCGACACAGCTGCGCGTCGTCGTGGTACGCCTCCGCAGCCAGCTAAATCAACGCCGTTTTCCACCACCGTGACCTCCACCAAGGAATATGACTGGCCGCGCGTTGTTTTTCTTCAGGATTGACCGCTCGATAGCCTTCAGGTTTGCCCACTCCACCGGGTGAGCCTGCCGATAGTGCAAATTTAATTCAGACACTTGGGCCTTGCATAAGGGGCATAAAGAGCCAGATGAAGGCGCCAATCGAGGGCCCGTCTCTTTTTTTCTCCTTCTGGGTCGCTCTGCACGTTTGAACTGGCGATCGACACTCCCTGTCTTCTTCTCTGCAACAGGCGCAGTAGGGTGACTCTTTTGTTGACGGAGACGCTTCTCTACAGACCGACCGACTAATGGCCTCTCCCGCGAATCGGCACCACGAATCGCCGGCTTTTTCGGATCAAGCCCTATCAATTTTCCAAGCTCGGAGAACGCCTTAATGGACAGTTCTTTCTTCATTTTCAACCGACGCTCGTCACCACTTCGGCCTCAAATCCAAACACATCCACCACCCGCACACACACCTTGCGCGGGCCAGTCTTTAGCGGAGCGGTAACTGTGGCAGTGGTCACCACACGCAGGGCATCGCCATCGTTGGCCGTGTTGCCCCGGTAGTCTTGCCACACCGAGCGGAACACCTTGCCGTCATAGTCCGGGTCCACCGCCCAATACTCAATCAGCGCCAGCGGCTCGGCATTGGCAATCTGCTGCAGCTTCACGCGGTTGGCATCGTCCAGGTTGATGGCCTCGGGGGAGAGCAGCACATAGTTCTTCAGGCGCACCGTCAGCGTTTCCGCATCGCCCTGCGCCTGCCGCGTGATCGGGTGGATGGTGAGGTACTGCAGAGACGAGAAGCGCACCTGCCCGCGCAGCTTGTCGATACCGCCCTTTTTCTTGAGCCGGTCCATCAGGTCGGGCGGAATCACCAGCACTTCCAGGCGGGAATCGTTGAGCGCGGTGATGGTTTCGCCAATGCTGGGCTCAAAGTTCCAGCCCAGCACCACCACGCGGTCCCAGCCGCCCAGCAGGTTGTCGCGCTGGGCAATAGCCTTCTTGAGCGTCGCCATGCCAGTGAGCTTGTTGGGCGAGTCTGCCAGCACCAGCGTTTTGCTGCCGCGCTTGCCACCGAACTCCACCCCCGCAATCTGACCCAGGTTGCGCTGGGGGTTCACGTCGGCTGGCAAGGGCAGCGCGCCGTAGAGCGACAGCACGATGTGCGACAAGTCACCAATCCGGAAGTCACGGCCCAGCGTGGCCTTGGCGGCTTCCACCTGGTAGTCGCCAATGGCCTGGTACAGAAAGGGCTTGGCTTCCAGGTCGATCAGGCGCTTGCGCATGATCATGCAGGCGGGTTTGCCGAGGTCGGTGGTGATCCAGCGGCGGCCCAATTTTTCGGCCGCAGCGGCCGTGGTGCCACTGCCTCCGTTGAAGTCAGCAACGATGCTACTTTCATTGGTCGATATGCTGATGATTCTTTCCAGCAGTCGGCTTGGCTTTTGAGTAGCGTAGTCCGTGCGTTCTGCGTTTTGACTCTGCAGGGGTGAAATGTCAAGCCAAAGTGATTGCAACGGCACACCTGGCATTTCATCCAGATATCGCTTGTATCGCCAATCCGTTCCCGTTTTACTTTGAACGAGCCGTCCTTCGGCATAGAGTTTTTCAATCCTTTCTTTGGAGTAGCGCCAGTATTTTTTGGCGCCCCTGAACTCGTAGTAGGGATTGCCCTTCTGCGATCCCCCGGGGCCGCTTGTGTTGTCTAGTTGATAGCGTCGACCTGTATCGGCCTCGACATGCTTGTAGGCGCTGTCGATGTATTCCTGTGAGTAGGGCTCGTAGATTTGGTTTACCAGCGCTCGTTCAGATTTGGCGTACCAGTAAATCGCATCGTGCTGGCGGCCCAAATGTTCAGCCCCTTGCCCGGAGTCAGAGTGGCTGGCCGTGCGCTTCCAAATAATTTCGTTTCTGAAATTGTCTTTGCCGTAAAGCTCATCTAACACCAGCTTTACGTAATGCCCCACATGCCAATCCAGATGCACATAGATGGAGCCGGTATCCGCCAGCAGCTCCCGCATCAGGATCAGGCGCGGCGTAATCATGGCCAGATACGAAGCCGTGCCGTCACTCCAGGTGTCGGAATACGCAAACTGCTCGATCACCGTGGGCTTCTGCTCCAGTTCCAGGCCGGGTAGCGTGACCTTGGTGCGGTAGTCGGCCTTGCTGTCAAACGGCGGATCGATGTAGATCAAATCCACCTTACCGCGCAGGCTGGGCGTTTGCTCGTCGCCCGCCAGCAGCGCGGCCATGGCCAGCAGGTTGTCGCCGTAGATCAGGCGGTTGGCCCAGGCCGGTTCGGGGGGCGCCGCACCGAGCATGGGTTGCGCGCTGGGCAGCAGGCTTGCCTGCCCTGGGGCAAATACCTCCCGCTGCGCGGCGCGGGTTTGCTGGGTAACCCAGTCGCTGGCCGCGCTGTCTTTGGCGGGCAGCACCACCTCACGGGTTTGCAGGCTGACGCGGTTGCGACCTTCCAGTCCTTCCAGGATTTTTTCGGCTTCTTTGCGGCCTTGGGCCACGATGTCGGGCAATTGTTCAAGCAGGGATTTGGGCATGGTTCGCTGGCGTTGACCTCCCTCGGGCTGGGTAGAGCCGGTCAACTTGATTTTTACTTACGTTCTTGAGCGTAATTATGAGTCAAATTGACGCTTGAGAATGACGTGAAAAATAACGTCGGCACATGCAAGATGCCAAGAAACAGTTCGCCAATCAGTTGCGTGAAGCCATGGTTGCAGCGGGCTACGAGCCCAAACCAGCGGTGCTGGAGCGGGAGTTCAATACCCGGCATTGGGGCAAGCCGATGTCGTTGCACGGGGTTCGGCTGTGGTTGCTGGGCGAGACCATGCCGGACTTTCGCAAGATGGAGACGCTGTCCAAGTGGTTGGGGATTTCGGTGCAACAACTCAGTTACGGTGGACCGACTGGCCGCACAGTGGAGCAGCGCCGCGCCCGCTGGGACAGCGGTATTGGATACGAAGACCGGGATGTTTTTGAGGCGTATCTCAAACTACCCGTGCCTCAGCGCAGAACAATCCGCGAAATCATCCTCACCTTCTCCAAGGTGCACAGCAAATAACCCGCTTTCCCCTACCGCACCAACGCCCCCACCGCTGCCCGCTGCACGCACTGCCCCAGGTGCTCCAGCGTGGGCAGTGGCAGCGTGGCGCATTGCCAGTACAGGGGCACGTCCAGGGGGCGTTCGGGCAGCAGTTCCACCAGGCGCCCGGCCTGCAGATGGGCTTGCACCAGGTGCAGCGGGTTCATGCCCCAGCCCAGCCCGGCCAGGCAGGCGTCTACAAAGGCTTGGGTGGAGGGTAGGCGGTGGGCCACCAAGGGCACGTCCTTGCGCACGGCGCGGCGCACCCAGCGTTCTTGCAGCCGATCGTTGTGGTCAAACACCAGGCTGGGGGCCTGGGCCAGGCTGGCGGCGTTGACGCCCTGTGCAAACCAGCGCTGCAGAAAGTCGGGCGCAGCGGTGGCGCAGTAGCGCAGCGCCCCCAGCTTGCGGCTGCGGCAGCCCTGGATGGCCTGGGCCTGCGACGTTACCGCTCCCAGCACCTGGCCGCGCCGTAGCCATTCGCCGGTGTGGTCCTGGTCGTCCACGGCCACGTCGACCAGGGTGTCATCGCTGGCGCAGAAGTCTTGCAAGGCCGCCACAAACCAGGTTGCCAGGCTGTCGGCGTTGACGGCCACACGCACGGTATTGCGGGCGCCCACGGGGGTATCGCTACCTACCCAGGGCAGGTCGCGGCGCAGGGATTCCTCCAGCAGTGCCACGGTCTGGGCGTGGCGGCACAGGCGTGCGCCCATGTCGGTGGCCACGCAGGGTTGGCCGCGCACCACCAGCACGGCACCGGCGCGGTCTTCCAGCAGGCGAACGCGCTGCGACACTGCCGACGGCGTCACGTGCAGCAAGCGCGCGGCGCGCTCGAAGCTGCCTTCGCGCACCACGGTGGCCAGGGTAACGAGCAGGTTGGGATCGAGCATGGTGAGCCTCGGATGTAGTTTTGCTAATTTTAGATAAGCAATATTCGCTGGTTTAGGCGAAAGCGCCCGAAGATACTGCCACCATGCCTACTGATGCCACCCTCCCTGCCATTTCCGCCGCCTTCACCGCCTCGCCAACTGCCACCGCCTTCCTGGCTGGACTGGGCTTGTGCCTGTCGCTCATCGTGGCTATTGGGGCGCAAAACACCTATGTGTTGCGCCAGGGCTTGCGTCGGGAGCATGTGGCGTTGGTGGTGGCGGTGTGCATTGCACTGGACAGTGCACTCGTCGCCCTGGGTGTGAGCGGCCTGGCTGCGTTTCTGGCACACAGCCCGTTGCTGCTGCAGACCGTGACCCTGGCGGGTGCCGCTGCGCTGGTTTGGTACGGCTGGCAGGCGCTGCGCCGCGCATTGCAGCCGCACGCATTGCTGGCCCAGGCGCAAGGCCAGGCGCAAACCCCGAAGCAAGTGCTGGCCCAGGTGCTGGGCATCAGCCTGCTCAATCCCCATGTGTACCTGGATACGGTGCTGCTGATGGGCAGCGTCGGCGCGCAGCAGCCAGGGGCACACCAAGCCTTGTTCTGGCTGGGTTCCAGCTGCGCCAGCGCCCTGTGGTTCACCGGTCTGGGGTTCGGTGCACGCTGGCTGGCACCGGTGTTCGCACAGCCCCTGGCCTGGCGCGTGCTGGACACGCTGGTAGCGGCCATGATGGTCACGTTGGCCGGGGGGCTGCTGCGCAGCCTCTGATGCCGATATTGGTCATTAGCCCGCGTAAAAGCTGGCAATAACGCTATCATTTTCATAGCCTTTGTTACTTGTTCCGCACACGGGAACCGCTGTGCCGGCAGCGGACCCGCGCCGCACTGCACCTTGCGCTGGCAGGCTTGTCGCACAATTCGCCTTCCATGACCGCGCACATTCTCCTGTTGGAAGACGACCCCGCCATTGCCCGCACGGCAGCCTATGCGCTGCAGCGCGAAGGCTGGACGGTCACACACAGTGTGCTGCTGCAGGATGCCCGCGTGCAGCTGGCACGCAACCCCTGCCAGCTGCTGGTACTGGACCTGGGGCTGCCGGATGGCCACGGACTGGACTTGCTGCGCAGCCTGCGTGCCAGCGGCAACGCGCTGCCGGTGCTGATCCTGAGCGCGCAAAGCGACGAGATCGACCGCGTGCTGGGCCTGGAGCTGGGCGCGGACGACTACCTGCCCAAGCCTTTCAGCCCACGCGAACTAGCCGCACGGGTAAAAGCCTTGCTGCGCCGCGCCAGTACAACCCCGGTGGCCGCGCCCGCCGTGCTGCTGGACGATGCACCAGGACAGCGTGTGCTGCTGCGCGGCCAGGTGCTGGACCTGACCCGGCGCGAATACCACCTGCTGGCCTGCCTGCTGCGTGGGTGCGGCCGCATCCACAGCCGCGCGCAGTTGCTCGATGCCGCCTGGGGCGACGAAAGCACCAGCACCGACCGCACGGTGGACACCCACGTGAAGACGCTGCGCGCCAAGCTGCGCGCCGTGGACGGCGGGCACGACTACATCCAGACCCACCGCGGCATGGGCTACAGCCTGCTGCTGCCCTGACGCGCCAGGACCAATATCCATGCGCCTGGGTCTGCGGCTTTTGTTCGCCTTCTTCCTCATCAATGGGATGGCGGCCTTTTTTGTGCTGCGCGTGTTCACGGCCGAAATCAAACCCAGCGCGCGCGAGGTCATGGAAGACCTGATGGTGGACACCGCCAACGCCCTGGCCGAACTGGCCGGTCAGGCCCTGCAGCAGGGCGAGGTGCCCCGCACAGGCGCGCAGGACAGCGCCTTCGCGCAAAGCCTGCGCCGCTACAGCCAGCGCACGGTGGACGCCAGCATTTGGGGCTTGCACAAGCAGTCGCTAGACCTGCGCATCTACCTGATCGGCAGCGATGGCCGGGTGCTGGTCGATTCCGCCGGTGTGGCGCAAGGCCAGGATTTTTCGCGCTGGCGCGACGTGGTGCTGACCCTGCGCGGCCAATACGGTGCAAGGGCCACGCGCGAGATTGCCGACGACGACACCAGCAGCGTGATGCACGTCTCGGCCCCAGTGTTTGTGGACGGGCGCATTGCCGCCGTGTTGACCGTGGCCAAGCCCAACCGCACGGCGCAGGCGTTCATCGACCGCTCCGAGCGCAAGCTGCTGCTACAAGGCAGCTTGTTGCTGGCGCTATCGGCAGCAGTGGGCGTGGCGGTCACGCTGTGGATGGTCTGGAACGTGCGCCGCCTGCGCCGCTACGCCCAAAGCGTGCAGTCCGCCGACCCCGCCGCCCCGGCCCCGCGGGTGCCCCAGGTGCCAGGCGAACTGGGCGACCTGGCCCAGGCCATGGAGCAAATGCGCCTGCGCCTGCAGGGGCGCGACTATGTGGAAGGCTACGTACGCGCCCTCACCCACGAGCTCAAAAGCCCGGTGGCCGCATTGCGCGGTGCGGGCGAACTGCTGCAAGACGACCTGCCCGCCGCCGACCGCCAAACCTTTGCGCGCCAGGTGGTGGAGCAAAGCGAACGGTTGCAGCGCCTGGTTGACCGCTTGCTGGAACTCTCCAAATTGGAGCAGCGTCCGCTGGTGCACCCGGCAGCGTCGGTCTCCTTACGGGACTGCGCGCAAGCGGCCCTGGCGCAGGCCCAGGCGCGCGCCCAATTACGCGGCGTGGCGCTGGCCTGCACGGGCGACGCGGCCACCGGCGCATGGGAGGCCGAGCTCGTTACCCTGGCCATTGGCAACCTGCTGGACAACGCCATCGACTTTTCCGCACCGGGGCAGACCGTGCGCATCGAACTGGACGGCCCACGCGTGCATGTGCAGGACCGTGGCCCCGGCGTG
This sequence comes from Rhodoferax sp., assembly GCA_041919095.1. GTDB lineage: Bacteria > Pseudomonadota > Gammaproteobacteria > Burkholderiales > Burkholderiaceae_C > Allorhodoferax. The sequence goes on from JAYRUL010000009.1 coordinate 13,528, forward strand.
CCCGACTATGCCCTGGCACGCCTGGGCGAGCGTTTCTACACCACCGCACGACCGGATGGCGCGCGCAGCGGATCGGGGTTGGGGTTGGCCATCGTGCGCCGCATCATGACCCTGCACGGCGGGCTGCTCCAACTGGCCAACACCGCACCAGGCTTGCGCGCCACGCTGGACTTCACACCCGCTTCACACACTTCGCACGGAGCTCACACGACGACCTGACAGTGGGCTCTGGATTCACAACGGAGCCCCTCCATGAAAAACCCGGTATTCAAGAAACTGGCCACCCTGGCCGCCATCGTCATTTTGCTCATGCTGGGCCTGATGCGCATCGAAAGCGTGGTGCGCGACCGCAGCCTGCACCGCAACCTGGCCACCCACAGCGTGGCACAAAGCCTGGCCGGACCGCAGACCCTGCTGGGCCCCTTGCTGCACATGGCCTGTGTGGAAAGCTGGGACGTGCTCGAAACCCAGGGTACCGAACGCAAGCTGACCGAGCGCCGCCAGGAGCGCACCCACACCCTGGTCCCCAGCGAGCTGAAGTTTGCGGGCGAGGCCCTGCCCCAAACCCTGCGCCGGGGGCTGTACCCGGTGCAAACCTACCTGCTCAAGGGCAACATCCAGGCGCGCTGGAACGACCTGAGCGCCCTGCGCCCGGCCCCTACGGAGAAGAACTCGCGCATGCAGTGCGGCACACCCATCGTGATGCTGGCTGTGAGCGACACGCGCGGCCTGCGCGGCGTGCAATTGCTGCACAACGGCCATGCGCAGCCCCTGAAGGCCGGTACCTTCCACCCGGTCTACAGCCGTGGGCTGCATGCACCGTTGCCTGTCGACGCCACCCCGGCCGGAACCCCGCTGCAGCTGGAGCTGCAACTGGAACTGGCTGGCACCGAGCAGGTCGCGCTGGTGCCGCTGGGCGAGCACACCGACGTGCACCTGCGCAGCAGCTGGCCCCACCCCTCGTTTGGCGGCCAGTTCCTGCCCACCGAGCGCGAGGTGCGCCCCGGCGGTTTCGACGCCTCCTGGCGTCTGAGCGCGCTGGCCACCACCGCCGCGCAAGACGTGCTCGCCAGCAAACCCCTGTGCGCACCGAACTGGCGCGAGGAAAGCGACGCCAACGGCGACGGCATGGGCAGCAATGAGCCCGCCAACTGCGTGCAAAGCATTCGCGTACGCCTGATGGACCCGATCAACCCCTACACCCTGGCGGATCGCGCCACCAAGTACGGCGTCTTGTTTGTGGTGCTGACCTTTGTGGCCGTGGGAATGGTCGAACTGCTGCAGCGCCGCCCGGTGCACCCGGTGCAGTACCTGCTGGTGGGTTGCGCGCTGAGTGCTTTCTTCCTGCTGCTGCTAAGCCTGTCGGAGCACCTGGCATTTGCCTACGCCTATGCACTAGCCAGCGCTGCGTGCATCGTGCTGCTGACCTACTACGCCATCCACATGCTGGGGCATTGGCTGCGCGGCATGCTGCTGGGTGCAGGCATTGCCTTGCTCTACGGCGTGCTGTTCGTACTGCTGCGCCTGGAGCAGACGGCGCTGGTGGTGGGCTCGGTTGCCTTGTTTGCGGTGCTGGCAGCCATCATGGTGCTGACCCGCAAGGTGAATTGGTACGGGCTCCAAAATAACACTGAAATCAGGGCCTAGACCCCGTGGAATATGCGTAAGCAGCTATGAAATATATAGCAAATGCGCAACCCTAGGCGGTGCTGAAAGACGGCGCAGTAGCCAGCGCCTGCAGCACGCCTGCGGGCATGCGGGCTGGGCGCAGGCGTTGGCTGTCCACGCAGCCCACGCGCACGGTGCCTTCCACCAGCAGGGTATCGCCGCGCCAGACCTGCTGCTCCAGAAGAAAGCTGGCAGCCCCCTGCTCACGCACGGCCACGGTGATGGCCAGCACATCATCCAGACGGGCCGGGGCACTGTAGCGCAGCTGCACATCGGCCACCACGAAGATCAGGCCCGTCTGCTCGCGCAGCTGGCCTTGCTCCACACCGCAGGCGCGCAACCATTCGGTGCGGGCCCGTTCAAAAAACTTCAGGTAGTTGGCGTAGTAGACGATGCCCCCGGCGTCCGTGTCTTCCCAGTACACCCGCACGCGCAAGGCGTGACCGGCGAGATGGGTTGCCGACGCGCTCACACCCCGTTCCTTCGCAAAGCCTTATTCGGCTGCGGGCTCGGTACTGGTACGGGCGGGACGCTTGGCCTTGATTTCCACCTTGAGTCGTTGGCTCAGCAGCTGGTAGAACGCCTGGCTTTCCGCATTGGCCATCAGCTGGGCGAACTGCTGGCGCTCGCGGTCCGCTTGCTGCTGCGCAGGTGCCGGACGGGTCAGGACCTTCCCGATGCGGGCGACCGCATAGCCCTGCGCACCCAGATCCACGCCAACCCATGCGGGCAGTTGGGATGTGTTGGCGCGCAAGACAGCATCCTGAACCGGGGTGGGGACTGTGGGCGCGCCTTCACGGCTAACCACCACCGTGGCGGGCAAGGCCGTGGGATCGCTCTGTTTCCATTGCGCCAACTTGTCCGTACCTTCTTTCTTGGCCATTTCAGCTGCACGGCTGGCAACCAGACGGGCTTTGGCTTGGTCGCTGACCTCCGCCAGGGGCAAAGTTCGCGCGGGGCTGTGTTCCACCACGCGGGCTGCTACCAACTGGCTCGGAGCGATTTCAATCGCTTCGGTGTTGCGCTTCTTGTCCACCGATTCCGGCGTAAACAGCGCACCCAGCAACTTCGGATTGGCGAACAGCCCGGCCGTGGTGGGCCCGGGTTGGCGCAGAACACGGCTGGCCGTCTGGACTTCCAGCTTCAGGCGCTCGGCGGTCGGGGCCAGACTGTCTGGCTGCTCGTACACCATATTGGTGAAGACATCCGCCGCTTCGGCATACTTTTGGCGGGCTTGTTGCCCCTTGAGATCGGCTTCGATACCGGCGCGCAGTTCCTCGAACGACTTGATCTTGGGGCCCTTGATGTCGGTCACCTTGATGATGTGGTAGCCGAAGTCCGACTCGACCACGTCGCTGATTTCATCCTTCTTCAGAGTAAAAGCCGTGTCTTCAAAGGGCTTGACCATGGCACCACGGCCGAAATACTCCAAATCGCCACCGCGGGCGGCTGAGCCCGGGTCTTGCGAATGCTGCGTGGCCAGGTCCGCAAAGCTGCCCGGCGTCTTGCGCAACTGCTCCAGCAGTTCGGTGGCACGTGCCTTGGCTTTTTGCTTGTCGGAATCCGACGCATCTTTGGCAGCGGTGATCAAGATATGACTGGCACGGCGCTCTTCCTTGCCGCTGAGTCGTGACGCGTTTTGCTCGTAATAGGTCTTGACGTCGCTCTCGTTGAGGGTGATGGTCTTCTTGACCGACTCCAGATCCAGCACGACGTACTCAACCGTCGCCATCTCGGGTGCTTGAAACTGCTTGGGGTTGGCCTTGTAGTAGGCTTCGATATCCGCTTCGGTGGGCTGCACCTTGGCGGTGTAGTCGGCAGCATTGAAGCGGGTGAGCTGCACTTCGCGGCGCTCGTAGAAGGCGTTCAGCGCCGTTTGGGACAAAGCGGCCGGCGCGATCGCCGTTTGGGTGATGCCGGTTTCCAGTTGCCGCTCGGAGATTTCCTTGCGCAGGCTGGATTCAAAGCCCTCGGGCGTCAGTCCTTGCTGTGCGGCGAGTTGGCGGTAACGGTCCATATCCATCGTGCCATCTGGCTTGCGCAGGGATGCAATGGTGGGGTTTTGTTGCAGCTCGCGCGCCAGCCGTGCATCGCTGGTGACCAGCCGGGCGTCTTGCGCGGCCAGGGCCATCACGCGTTCTCGCACCAACCGCTCCAAGGTTGCATAGCGCATTTCTGGCGTATCCAGCAATTTGATGTCGATGGTGGGCATCTGCGCGCGCATGCGCTCGACTTCGCGCTTGTGGGCGGCATCCCATTCGGCTTCGTCAATGGTTTGGTTGCCTACCACGGCGGCGGTCGGGCCGCCGGCGGTAATACGAGAAAAGCCATCCACACCGACCAGCACAAACGCAGGAAAGACGATGAGAAACATCAAAATCATCATCAACTTGGTGTGCTTGCGAACGAAATCGAACATGCGCCAAACTCTCTTGAGAACGTAACAAAAAAGGCGAACACAGTGTTCGCCTTCTACGGATGCATCGGTGGGTGATCACAGACCAACAGACCACCGTCTCTACGACGGCGGTGGATTCTAGCATCCGCATCACAAAGCCCGGTTCGCGGCGCAGGGTCCGCTATTTCCACTGCAACTGCGCACCATGGAGCGGCACCGCCGTCAGACTGTTCTTGGGTGAACCGTCAATGAGCTTGTCCGAATAGGTCAGGTACAAGAGCACGTTGCGCTGCGCATCCACCATCCGCACAATGCGCAGCTTTTTGAACAAGAACGACCGGCTTTCGCTGAAAACCTCTTCCTTTTTCGGAATGGCAACCTTGGACGATATCGGCCCCACCTGACGGCAGGCAATGGAGGCCTCGGACTTTTCCGTGGCCACGCCTAGCGCGCCCTTGATTCCGCCCGCCTTGGAGCGCGATATGTAACACGTCACGCCGGCAACCTTGGGGTCATCAAAGGCTTCGACCACGATCTTGTGGTCAGGACCCAGCAACTGGAAGGCGGTATCCACTTCACCAATCTGCTGGGCAGACGCGGTTGTGAGCGCTGAAACAGCCCAAACCAGCGCAATGGGAAGGGGGGCAAATATCTTCATGGCGAAGTTTTTCATGGCGGTCATGTGGTGTTGGTGAGATGGCTTGCAAGGGGCGCGAGTGCAAGGGCCGAAAAAAAAGCACCTGGATCGCTCCAAGTGCTCTTTTTTACCCGAAAGCGGGTGGTGGGTGATGACGGGCTCGAACCGCCGACCTACGCCTTGTAAGGGCGATTTCATAGAAATCAGCTTCACTCGAAAACCTAATTTTTCATTGGAGAACTTAAGACACTAATTTGCTATTGCTTGCCAGTAAGTGCAATTGCAGACTAGAATTTGCACTTACGATGCACTTAAGTTTCACACAGCTAGCCAGCAAAAGCAATGTCTACCCCCGCCCTTCCCGTTGAAAGATCGTCCATTGCGAAGGCTGCGCAATCGAGGGACAAGCCCGCCAAGCCCTACGAGGTTCGAGCAGAAAAGCCCATGGGCTTGCTGCTACGCGTACAACCCAGCGGGGTTAGAACTTTCTATGTCCAGCTTGGCAGGGGGCAACGGGTGAGGATTGGTCCCGCTGGCACGTACACCCTGAAACAAGCCGAGGAACAGGCAAAAAAGATACTTCTCAACCCTACCAAGGCAACCGAGAAGAAAACCGGCTCGGCCAACAATCTGGGCGAGTACATAGACCACCACTACAAAGACCACGCCCTTGCCAAGCTGAAGAATGGCGAAAAGTCCATTGCAAGGGTAAAGGCGGTGTGGAAGTCCCTACTCAATCGACGCATAGCTCACCTGACAGCGGGGGAAATCGACAAGCTGCGCAACAAGCGCATCAACGAAGGGGCAACCCCTGCCACTGTGAACCGTGACGTTGCCGCCTTGTCTGGTGTTTTGTCCCACTGGGTCAAGCAAAACAAGGGAGCCGTTCACCCGCTGGCAGAGTTGGAAGCCCTAAAAGTGGCTGATGACGAAACCATACGGTATTTGTTGCCCGCCGAAAACCAGCGGTTACGGCAGGCCCTGGCTGACCGTGACGCCCTGGCCGCAACGGAACGCGAGAACGCCAACAAATGGAGAGCCGAAAGGGGTTACGAGCTATACCCACCGATCACCGGCTACAGCGATCACATGACGCCCATGGTGTTGATATCCCTGAACACCGGTATGCGACAGGGTGAACTGTTTGCATTGACATGGGAGGCCGTTGACCTGCGACTAAACACCCTCAGCGTGCTGGCCAGCCACAGCAAAGGCAACAAAACCCGCATCCTACCGCTGAACGCTGAAGCGCATGCGGTGCTGACTGCCATCAAGCCCGAGACAGCTAGGGGGCTGGTTTTCAAGTCACCAGTAACCGGCGAGAAGTTCAACAACGTGAAAAAAGCATGGGCCGAAATCACCAAGGCGGCAAAGGTGCCCGATTTACGCTGGCACGACATGCGCCACGACTTTGCCAGCCAACTTGTTATGAGAGGGGCACCGCTGTACACGGTCCAGCAATTGCTGGGACACACCAATTCGAGAATGACCCAGCGTTATGCCAAGCTGGCCCCCAGTACGCTGGCCGATGCGGTCAACATGCTGGCACCGATCACAGAAAAACCGGGGAGCCCTGCACCGGCCAAAGCAGGGCAACAAAGGCGGCGGGCAAAGTGATTGCAGCACCCTGCCCGCCTGACCACTTCAAAACGGAGCTTTGAAAATGGCTGATTCGATTATCTCTAGCGCACCTCGTACAACGATGCCCTACCCACTGGGCGGTGTTTCTATGACGACCACAACAGGAAACGGAAGCACCTTGCTAGACGCTTCAGGATGTTTGCTGGGCTCCGCCACCGCCATGCTGGGGGACGTCATTGACAGGCTCGACGACCAATCACTTTGGGGCGTTTACTACCTGATGGAACAAGCGAAAGTGCTACTGCATCAAGGGCATGTAGAAATGCTCAAGGACCCTACAAATACCGAAACCCTCGGGAATATCTCCTTGAAATCAAATGAGCGAAGCTGATACGCCACCGGATTGGGGGGAGGATGACCCAGGATGGTACCCAGACCAAATTACTGAGCAGGCAATTGGCGGTGACAGAACCGCGAGTGTCCAAATGTGGTCTCGAATTCATACCGGGTCAATTGACGAAAGTGAACGGCTGTGGCTTAGGCACGTTGCAGAGGCGGTACTGGATGCCGAAAGCAAACCCGCTGGTGTATTGCGGGACCGTGCACTAGTGCGTGCGCTGGGCTTGGAGGGAAAGATGGACGCCCACCGAGACCTGCGCGACTTCGCTTGGGGCATGCGTGCTTTCGGTGGCTCTCGACAGTGGTTAGTTGAAAAGCTATCCAACCCCACGGCATACGAGTTGGAACATTGGCCATGGCGGGGCAGGTATCGCGACATGGACCCGCTGGACCTAGCCAAATTGATAGATAGAGAATTGGCCAAACTCCCGAAACCTGATTAGATTTCGGGGCGACTATTTCCCTGCGTTTTTCGATCATCCCTGCACGCAAAAAGGAGCGTGCAGTGGCAAGCATCGGATAGTCTGATGAACCAGTTGCACGCAACCGCAAAGGAGCGTGCACCATGGAAAAGATCACATTGCCCCCGCTGGCACATTCGCCAGACAGCGCTGGGCAGCGGCTCAGTGTCCCCACCCGTCAGATTTACAACCTGATCGCAAGCGGGCAGCTTCGCAGTTTCAAGCAAGGTAAACGCCGCTTGATCCCTGATAGTGAGCTTCAGAACTTTGTACAGCGCAACCTTGCGCAAGCGGGGGCTGTATGAGCAAGTCCCTGCGAGAGACATTCAGCGCACGCTATCAGGAGCTTATTGAGCAGCGGGCCGAGTCTGACTTTGGCCTGATCCCAAAGAATCAGGCATTGGGCTATGTCCCGATCCCTGGCGCTGGCAACTGCTGCGAATCCGAATTGAAGATTCGTCTTGATGTTGCCGAGCTTCGCGGCAGTTCGATTGCCTGGACAGTCGCGGAACAGCTTATTAGTGCAACGACAGCAAGCGAAGCCCAGCAAGCTATTTGCTTTGGTCTGCTTGATCTGAAGTTGATACAGAACTTCGACAGGGCTTGTGCGGCATTTGTATTGACGTTCCCCACCGCCTACGAGGCAATTTGCAATGAGGGGGTCGAATGACCTCATACCCCAGCCCCAAAGACTTCGCCACGGCGGGGGCTGCACTGGCTCTGCTGGGTTACGAGCTAATCGAGCGCCGTACCTGCCGGGGCTCCACCTACACGATCCGCCGTCGCGCCAAGGCCTACGAAGTCACAACATGGCATGACGTTCTAGGCGTATTGGCCAGCTTGGGAGGTCACTCCAATGACTAGCTCACTCAAGATTGGCCGCGCTATGCGCAAAGGGAATCTGCCCGGCGGGTGCAGTCGCGTAGCCGCCTCAATCAATCGGACAGAACTTGTCTATGCGGCACTTGTCGGCAATCGAGCTACCCGCCGTGAGGCGAAGCGAAACCTTCGCAAAGCGGACGGGAAAGGCAGCGCCAATGCTCGATAGCTCAAATGAAAACGCCCCGCTGGCAGGCGAGGCGCATCCCGAAAAGACCTACCCCACTACTGTACCAAGTGCTGAAAAAATAGGCAAGCATGCGGAAGCCCACCGCTTGTTAGCAAAGGGGTTCCACCTTGTGCACTTGCACCACATGAGCAAGCAGCCGTTTGGGGACGATTGGAACGCGCCCGCCCGCCGTGTGAAAGCAATTGACCCCAACGCCACGGGATACGGTATGCCCCTTGCTGCCAATGGCCGTTGCAGCCTGGACCCTGACAGCCTGGAGCCTGCCCGAGATGGTTTGAGCCGCTGCGGGTTTGACCTTGAGGAACTGATGGCCGCAGGCGTGCGCACAACCAGCACGCGCCCAGGCAGCGGGGGGCGTTCCACCTTCAGGAGTGAAAAGGGTCTCCGCTGGATCAGCTTCAAAAGCAAAAAGGCGGGCACGATCCTAGATCTTCGCGCCGCGTCGTCCAACCTTCAAGACTGCCTGCCGGGAACGATCTATTTCACGAAGGACGGCGGGGGGCCGTTTGAGCAGCAATACGCCAATGGCAAAACGCTGGACGACGCACCGCCTTTGCCAAAGCGATTTCTTGAATGGTGGCAACGGCTTTCAAACGATTTCGACTTTGAGTGTGAGCAAAAGCGACTATTTGGAGGCCAAGATGCCCAGCTATCGATTAGTGATGGCAAAGGCAAACTGGCGTTCAAGTCACCTTACCGAATGCGCTTCAATGAATCGCATGCAGTGGTGGACATACTGGTGCGCCACGGCTACACCGAAGGCGGGCGTGACCGGTGGGCACCTCCTACGGCCAGCGGGGCACCCAGTGTGCGCGAAATTCCCGGCAAGGATGGTCTGTGGCAGTCGGACCATGCAAGCGACCCGCTGCACGGTACTTTCGATGCTTGGACCGCCCATGTGGTTCTGGACCACGATGGCGACTTGGAAGCCGCCGAGGAAGCATTTGTCCGCAATGACATTGCCGAAGACTTCGACGACTTGACCCAGGACGACAGCGGGGGGCAACTCCACCCGGTGCCCCTGGATTGGGCAACCCTGCCGGAAAACCCGCAGGATGTGCCATTTGTAATTCCTGGCTGGATGCCTGATGGGGTGGTGACACTGTTTGCCGCCCACGGGGACACAGGTAAGAGCTTTCTCTCCCTGCTGATTGCCGTTTGCTTGGCCACTGGGCGTCACCCCTTCACTGGGGATGCAATTACCCGCTGCAAGGTGGTTCTGTACAGCGCCGAGGATGACGCCCGAGTAATGCAGCTTCGACTGCGGCGCTATATGGGCTTGCTGGGAATCACTCCCGCCGATCTGGTGGGCTGGCTACTGGTGTTTGACGCCACAGGGGCAGACAACGTGCTATTTGCCGGTGACGAGCGGGTGAACGGGCGAACCACGAAGCGATTTGACTGGCTCAAAGACCAATGCGCCGCTTTTGGTGCAAATGTCCTGATATTCGATAACGCATCGGATGGCCTGGACGCAAATGAAAACGACCGTGCAAAGGTGCGGCAGTTTGTCGGATGCCTGAAGCGCCTAGCCCCCGCCGTATTGCTTCTGTCCCATGTTGACGCAGCAAGCAGCATGGCAGACCCTGGCGAGGCTAAGGGCTATTCTGGAAGCACCGGATGGCACAACAGTGCGCGCAGTCGCTGGTTTATGGCGCGTGTCAAGGATTCCGACGATATTGTGCTTCGCTTGCCCAAAGTCAACTATGCCCGCGCAGGGTCCGAAGTGGTCATCCGTTGGAGTGAGCTTTCGGGCGTTTTTGAGGTGGTTTCTGCCCGCCAAGGCAAAGCGGTACCCAGTGACCACCGTTCGACGCTTCTGAAGCTGTTTAAGCAGGTTCTTGCGACAGGTGTAAACGTCAGCGGGGCGCGAAACGCGACTAATAGCGTTTGGAACCTCATTCACCGTTTGCCCGACTGTCCCGCTGGCCTTCAATCTGCGGATGTGGGTCGTGAGGTGGGCCAGTGGCTCATGCTGGGGCTGGCCGAGTTGGAGGAGTACAAGCAGCGGAACGGATGTATCGGGAAACGGATTATCTTGACCCCTGCAGGTGAAGCCGTCGCCAACGGCGTGAGCGAAGGGAGCAGCGCCGATGACTTCCTCTAATAAATCAGCGGGTGCAGCTCTAAAACCTCACACACACACTCCCCACACCCCTATGAAACACAGTGTGTGCACGGCACACACACACTGTGAACGTACTGCACAAGGTGCTCACTCGGTTAACCGTGTGGACCGTGTGCAGGCCTCCCCCGCTGGATTATTCGCCCGAAGGGTGCCCCAGGGTCCCTAGCCGAACGCGCCCATGCCAGCCCCATCAATCCATTTTTCACTTTTAGGACATATCCATGAAAACCAACCAAACAACCCAAAACCGAGAGCGACTTGCTCGCGCCCTTCAAGGCAAGCCTGCCAACAAGATCAGCAAGGCCCATCGGCCACAGTCGTCCAAGCTGACCGAGGCCGCGAAGCGAAAGGCATTCGTAGGCAACCTCGGAGAGCGCCCGCTGATTGAGGCGGGACATACCTACGGCTTTCAATCCGTATCAAACCGCATCGGTGCCGAGTACACCTTGGCCCGATTCAAAGAAAAGCTGGCCGAACTGAAAGGGGCCGCAGCATGAATACCACCATCCACCAAGACACGGACCACGCCGCAGGGCAGGCCCAGCTAAACGACCTGCGCACAGCCCTTACCAACGCCCGCGCCGAGGAAGCCACCCTATCGGGCCAGTTGGGTGCTGCCGAGCCTGCCACAAGCGCCCTGGATCGCGCCAAGGCCATGCTGACGGGTAAGGCCCCCGCTGCCCGCCAAGACCGTGACGGGCTGGCCCTGCGGCTGGTTGACTGCCGGGGGCGCGTGGCCTTGTTGGAGCTTGCCATCAGGGAGCAGGCTGAAGTACTGGATGCGCTGGTGAACGAACAGAGCGTGGCAGTGAATACAGCCGCCCGCCCTGCGCACGTCAAGGCAGTTCAGGCCATACAGGCCGCACTGTCCACACTGCGCGCTGCGGTGGAGGGTGAACAGGCTATTCGTGCTGGCATCAGCGAGCGCGGGTACCGCTGCACACTGGCTGCTATCACCCACCCTGACCTTACCTTTGCAGATAGCCAATCATTGGTTAGCCGCTTTGCTAAGGATGTACACACCTACCTCCACACGAACGAACTGATCGAATCGAAATCAGTGAACGTGCGCGTGCTGGTTGCCACTGCTGACCACCAACCGGGTGACGTGGTACCCCTGTCAGGTATCGAGGCTGCTGCACTTGTTTCTATAGGTCACGCCGAACAGACGACCTCGAAGCCGGTACGAGTACCGCGCCAGCGTGAAACCGTGGAAGCGGTGTTCAGCTAACGCAATGGGTGGGGCATAGCGGGCAACCGTTTGAGGCCACCCGCTATGCCCCCGCCTGACCAACATCGAAGGGGTACCAAAGCTATGACGCAAAAGGAACAACGCCGCGCACAAGTCCGAGCAGAACTAGTCCGCGCCGGGGCATTGATCGAAACCCTCCGGGGTCACTGCACTCGCGTGCACGGCGCTTGGGCTTGGCAATACCAGCAAGGCGTGTGAACGCCTCGATGATGACGAAAAGCTGGTATCACAATTAGTGATAGCAGGTCAGAACCGCGCACTGTAGGCTCGCATAGTTAGCCACGGCCACCCAGGATCAATAACGCCAGCGATAGCGCCCCAGAGCCTATCCGAAGCGCCTAGCTGGTGTTCCTGATCGTCCAAGCCCCCAGGGGGTGGGTCAAAGTACAGGATGAAACCGGAGATGAAACCGCCCCGTCCCTCACGTAGACAAAATATCCCACATTATGAAATTCAAATACCACGAAAAAGGGGTATTTGAATAGACCGATGGGGGGTGCTGAAAACTCCCCCACCTGGGGACAACAAACCGCCCGGTACCCGTTGATTGGTTGCAAACACGGAATTTCCACACGCGCACGCGCGAGGGAAATGTGGGGCCTACCCACAAACTATTATTGAAAAGGACTACCAGAAAATGTCCCAAGCTTTCGCGCATTTATCCCCCAAGGTCTGGCACTACACCACCCTGTCAGCACTTCAGCCGATACTTGAATCGGGCGAACTTAGGCCCGGTAACCATGGTGGCATCTACGCAGTACCGCTCCTTTGGTTTTCCGCAAATCAAGAATGGGAGCCTATGGCCGCCAGCCTTTTTCAAAGACCCCGCGCTAGTGTTCCTGCCCTGCGCTTCGGGATGGGTCTTGACGATCCAAGGCTTCACAACTGGCGCGATACATTGCACATAGCAAAGCGCAATCGACAACAGCGCAGGCAAGCGGAAGCCATCGCAGTTAAGAACGGAAGTTCACCTACTGATTGGTACACCACGCTGTGCGCCGTACCGCTTGACCAACTGGATTACCAAACATGGTGGGGTGGACAATGGCTTCCCGCTGAATGCCGAGCCTTTTCGGCATTTACACCTTGATACGAAAGCCTGAAGCCGCCTTCAGAATTGCCGCGTAAACTTCCTGATGTGTCACACGGCACCCGCGCTGATCCTCCCTGAGCGCGGAGCCTTCGAGGCTATTTGGCCCAGCCTAGCGCTGGGCTTTTTCTTTGGTACTGGCTCAAAAGTTAAATGTGGGGAAAGCCCACATTTACAAAACGACCCGCAGTAAGTGCAGCCAATGCACTTAAGAGCGCTTCGTTAGCACCATCCTGCACTTACGGTGCACTTAAGACAGACAAAGAAAAAGGGCCTTACATCACTGTAAGACCCTTGTTTCACCCGAAAGGGGTTGGTGGGTGATGACGGGCTCGAACCGCCGACCTACGCCTTGTAAGGGCGCCGCTCTACCAACTGAGCTAATCACCCGACCTGAAAACTGGTATCAGTTCAGGGCATCTTTCAATGCCTTGCCAGGACGGAATTTGGGCACCTTGGCCGCCTTGATCTTGATGGCCGTTCCGGTGCGGGGGTTGCGGCCGGTGCGTGCTGCACGCTTGCCGACTGCGAAAGTACCGAATCCTACCAGAGAAACCGTGCCACCCTTTTTCAGCGTGGTCTTGACGGCACCCATGGTGGCTTCCAGAGCGCGCGTGGCAGCGGCTTTGGAGATGTCTGCATGCTTGGCAATGTGCTCGATTAGTTCTGTCTTGTTCACGAAAACCCCTTGGTGAATGGCTGTGGTGGTTGAATGTCTCTTCAATTGTTCGAGGCGCGGGGGCAGATTCTAGCGTGCACGGGCGCGAATCTCAGGCAAGGCTTTTTGCAGGTAGTAAACCATGGACCAAATCGTCAAAACAGCCGCGGCCCAGATCAACCAAACGCCCCACATATGGGTATCGATGTAACCCAACAACACGCCGTCAAACAACAGAAAAGGGATGGCCACCATCTGCACGGTGGTCTTCAACTTGCCCACCATGTGCACCGCTACACTTTTGGAAGCACCGATCTGCGCCATCCATTCGCGCAGGGCCGAGATGGCGATTTCGCGCCCGATGATGATGAGCGCCACAAAGACATCGGTGCGCTGCAGATGCACCAGCACCAGCACACTGGCGCAGACCAATATCTTGTCGGCCACCGGGTCCAGAAAGGCGCCAAACGACGAGGTCTGGTTGAGCTTGCGCGCCAGGAAACCATCGAGCCAGTCGGTCGCGGCAAACACCACGAACATGACGGTTGCAATCAGGTTCTTGTCGGCCTGCGAAACCATGCTTGCTGGCAGATAAAAGACCACCACGATCAACGGAATCGCGAAGATGCGCGTCCACGTCATGAGGGTGGGAATGGTCGTAAACATGGTGGCATTGTGGCATGCCTAGTGCAGTGCCTTGTAGATTTCTTCGGCCAGTTCGCGCGAGACTCCATCGACCGTGGCCAGGTCTTCCATGCTGGCCAGCGCCACGCCGCGCACACCGCCAAATCGTTGCAACAACTTGGCACGGCGCTTGGGGCCCACGCCTGCAATATCCTCGAGCTTGCTGCCACCGGTGCGCACCTTGGCGCGCTTGGCGCGCATGCCGGTGATGGCAAAGCGGTGCGCCTCGTCGCGGATCTGCGCGACCAGCATAAGGGCCGCGGAATCCGCGCCCAGGTAGACCTTGTCCCGACCGTCGGCAAACACCAATTCTTCCAGCCCGACTTTGCGTCCTTCGCCCTTCTCCACTCCGACGATCAGCGCCAAATCCAGCCCCAATTCCTCAAACACGGTGCGCGCCATCGCAACCTGCCCGCGCCCACCGTCCACCAATACCAGATCGGGCATGCGGCCCGCCGCGTTGGGGACCACGCCGTCTCGCTTGGCCGCCTGCTGGGCTTCGGCCACCTTGCCGTAGCGCCGCAACAGCACCTGGCGCATGGCGGCATAGTCGTCGCCCGGCGTGATGCCTTCGATGTTGTAGCGCCGGTACTGGGCGTTTTGCATGCGGTGATCCTCAAACACCACGCACGACGCCTGCGTGGCCTCACCGGCCGTGTGCGAGATATCGAAACACTCCACGCGCAAGGTTGCCAGGTCTTGCAAGGGCAGGTCGAGCGCTTCCACCAGCGCCCGGGTGCGCGCCTGCTGCGAGCCTTCTTCGGACAGCAAGCGTGCCAGTTGCAGTGCGGCATTGGTCACCGCCATGTCCAGCCAGGCGCGGCGTTGTTCGCGCGGCTGGTGCACCGCCGTCACCTTGAACCCCACCTGCTCGGACAGACTGCGCAACAAGACTTTGCCCACCGGCTCGCTGGTCACCAGCACCGGCGGCATAGGCACCTGCAAATAGTGTTGGGCCAGGAACGCTTCAAGCACCTGGACTTCCACGCTGCGCGCAGAAACACCTTCCTCTTCGGCGTCTTCCAACGCAGCCGCATCTTCGACATGCGTGGGGAAGTACGGTCGGTCCCCCAAATGGCGACCGCCGCGCACCATGGCCAGGTTCACACAGGCGCGCCCGCCTTGCACCTTTACGGCCAGGATGTCGACGTCGCGGTCGTGCACGTTGTCCATGGACTGCTGGTGCAATACGTTGGACAGCGCCGCCACCTGGTTGCGCAATTCAGCGGCTTGCTCAAACTCCAGCTTCTCCGCATGCGCCATCATGCGCGCTTCCAGCGTGCGCATGACGTCTTGCGCATCACCCCGCAAGAAGGCCTGCGCGTGTTCTACGTCCTGGGCATATTCGCGGGCGGAAATATGCCCGACACAAGGCGCCGAGCAGCGCTTGATCTGGTACAGCAGACACGGACGCGATCGGTTGCCAAACACCGGGTCTTCGCAGGTACGCAAACGAAACACCTTCTGCATCAGCAGAATGGCCTCCTTCACCGCCCAGGCACTGGGATACGGCCCGAAATACTCGTGCTTCTTGTCGACTGCGCCGCGGTAATACAGGACGCGGGCAAACTGCCCAGGATCGGGTGCTGCACCCGTCGCATCGACCGACTCCATCTTGCTGAGCTTGCGTGCAGCTGTGCCGACACCAGTCATTTTCAGGAACGGATAGCTCTTGTCATCCCGAAACAAGATGTTGTACTTGGGGTTGAGCGCCTTGATGAGGTTGTTTTCCAGCAGCAGGGCTTCGGCTTCGGAGCGCACCACCGTGGTTTCCAGGCGCACGATTTTGCTGACCATGTGCCCAATGCGCGTGCCACCATGGTTCTTCTGGAAGTAGCTCGACACCCGGCGCTTGAGGTTGATCGCCTTGCCTACATAGAGCAGCTGATCCTGCGCGTCAAAGTAGCGGTACACGCCGGGCAGCGTGGGCAGCGTGGCCACCTGGCGCAGCAATTCGTCGGAATGGGTGTCAGACATGACGCCTATTGTCGCGGCGTCCACCCGGGGCATGGACAATCCGGGTCTATGTTGTGGGACATTTTCTGCCGCGTCATCGACAACCATGGCGACCTGGGTGTGTGCTGGCGCCTCTGTGCCGACCTGGCCGCGCGCGGGCATCGGGCGCGGCTGTGGGTGGACGATCCGTCCGCCCTGCAGTGGATGGCTCCGGGCGCGTTGCAAGGGCAGCATCCGGGCATCGAAGTGCGCCCCTGGGCGCAGACCCAGAATCCCGCAGCACTGGCCACGCTGGAGCGCGCCGATGTTTGGATAGAAGGCTTTGGTTGCGAAATTGCTATTGAATTCATAGCTGCTTACGCTTATCCCAAAAGGCTCGAAGGCCAATTTGATCCTCGGTCTCCAGTTTGGATCAATCTGGAGTACCTGTCCGCCGAACGCTATGTCGCGCGCTGCCACGGCCTGCCCTCGCCCGTGCTGCACGGCCCGGCACAGGGTTTGACCAAGCACTTCTTCTATCCCGGCTTCACACCCGACACCGGTGGCTTGCTGCGCGAGGTCAACTTGCTGGAGCGCCAACGCGCCTTTGCAGTCCGGCCACGCACCGACTGGCTGGCCAGCCTGGGCCTGGGAGCGGTCGCCGCAGTCCCGCACGAGCGCTGGATCGCGCTGTTCTGCTATGAACCCACGGTCTTGGCCGCCTGGCTCACTGCATGGGCCACCGACGCCATCCCAACCCGCCTGCTGGTATGCGCGGGCCGCGCCACGGCAGCCGTGCGCGCGGTCATGCCCACAGCAAGCGGCCATCTCACGGTGCATGAACTGCCGCACTTGAACCAGTTGGTTTTTGATGAACTGCTGTGGGCCTGCGATTTGAATTGCGTCCGTGGCGAGGACTCGCTGGTGCGCGCCTTGTGGGCAGGCAAACCGCTGCTGTGGCACATCTACCCCCAAGACGACGCGGCCCACCATGCCAAGCTCGACGCCTTTCTGGACTGGCTGGATGCTCCCCCTTCCCTGCGTGCTGCGCACCACGTCTGGAACGGACTGGGCGGCACGCTTGCGCGGGCCGACCTCCCAGCCTGGGCCACCACCTTCGAACAGGCGCGTGACCGACTGCTGGCACAGGACGATCTGACCTCGCAATTACTGCGCTTTGTAGGCAACTTTGTGACAAAAAAACAGTAAAATCCAAGGCTTTGCAGAATTGGCCGCGCTCGTTTGAGGTGGCGACTGCCTTCGCCGCACCACGCGGCCTATGCGCGCAGTGCGCGCCCTTCACTCGAGACCCTCTTATGAAAATCGCTCAAGAAATCCGCGCTGGCAACGTGATCATGCACGGCAAGGACCCGATGGTCGTGCTCAAGACCGAATACGCCCGCGGCGGCCGCAACGCTGCAACCGTGCGCATGAAGCTCAAGAGCCTGATCGCCAACTTCGGCACCGAAGTCGTGTTCAAGGCCGACGACAAGATGGACCAGGTCATCCTGGACAAGAAAGAGTGCACCTACTCCTACTTTGCTGACCCGCTGTACGTGTTCATGGACGCTGACTACAACCAGTACGAAGTGGAAGCCGAAAACATGGGCGACACCCTCAACTACCTGGAAGATGGCATGACCACCGAAGTGGTGTTCTACGAAGGCAAGGCCATCTCGGTTGAACTGCCCACCACCATCGTGCGCGAAATCACCTGGACCGAACCCGCCGTCAAGGGCGACACATCGGGCAAAGTCCTGAAGCCCGCCAAGATCGCCACCGGCTTTGAAGTGCCCGTGCCCCTGTTCGTAGACCAAGGCGACAAGATCGAAATCGACACCCGCACCGGCGAATACCGCAAGCGCGTCTGATCGCAGTCATCACCCATAAAGAAAGGCTCCCTCAGGAGCCTTTTTTGTGCCCGGCCGACAGCGTTACGGCTCCAAAAAGGCGCTGGGTTGCCCGACGAGCAGCTTAGCCAACTCATCCAGCAATTGCCCCTTGAATTGCACCGCGTCCACCATGCGGGTAGCAATGTCCAACCCGCTGACACAAACCAACCGGAACTCCAGCTCACCGCTGGCATGGTGGGGTTTCACACGCACCATGCCGCGCGCCTGGGTCTGGTAGTCCAGGCGCACCGATTGAAACGTATTGCGAGGCCCTACGCGGGTTTCGAAGCGTTCGTATTGGACCTGGCCGGCATCCAGGCGTAACTCGATTTGCTTGGCCTCTACCAGCAAGTTGCTGGTGACACTGCCTTGCACCACCACGCCCATCTTGGGCGATAGAAGCCAGCCCATCACCACATAGTCAAACAGATCCTTGTCATCGACCTTTTTCTTGCGCGCATCGACCCGGAAATCCACGGCACGCATGGCCGGCCAAGGGGTCTTGCCGTCAGCCGTCATGCGCGGCCCATCGGGTTGCAGAACACGCAGATGATCGGCCAGTTCATCCAAGTAGCGCCACGTTGTGTGGGCCGCACGCTCCACCGCCTCCACCACCTGCTGCTGGGTTTTTTGATCGGCGACCGACTGGGCTTGCAGTGTCTGTGCCTGGCTCTTGAGTTGATTCAAGAAACTCATGGTTGTCTCTCCTGATCGGTGATTATCACTGGCGCAACGGCGTTCCAACCACGCAACAACCACAAAACAGCGTGGGTTTCGGTGTAGGCTTGCGCCATGAAGCCCCACGCACCCGAAGCCACTGCACCCACTGCACCTACGCGCCTGAAGTTGCGCCGCGTGCTCATCGACACCTACCACGAGAACGTGGCCTACATGCACCGCGACTGCGACATCTACCGCGCCGAAGGCTTCAAGGCGCTGACCAAGGTGGAAGTGCGCACCAATGGCCGCGCCATCCTGGCCACACTCAACGTGGTGGACGACGCCGCCATCGTGGCCTGTGGCGAGCTGGGCCTGTCCAAGGCGGCCTTTGCCCAGATGGGTGTGGAAGACGGCCACAGCGCCACGGTGGCGCAGGCCGAACCGCCCGCCTCCATTGGCGCGCTGCACCGCAAGCTCGGCGGCGAGCGCCTGGGGCGGGAAGACTTTGCCTCCATCGTGCACGACATTGCCGAGCACCGCTATTCCAAGATCGAACTCACCGCCTTTGTGGTGGCCTGCAACCGCGACGAGCTGGACCGCGAAGAGGTCTACTTCCTGACCGAAGCCATGATCGCCGCGGGCAAACGCCTGAACTGGCACGAAGGCCTGGTGGTGGACAAGCATTGCATCGGCGGTATCCCGGGCAACCGCACCTCCATGCTGATCGTGCCCATCGTCGCGGCGCACGGCATGATCTGTCCCAAGACCTCGTCGCGCGCCATCACCTCCCCGGCAGGAACAGCGGACACCATGGAAGTGCTGGCCAAGGTGGAACTGCCCATTGCCCAGCTGCAAGGCATCGTGCGTGCCCACCATGGCTGTCTGGCCTGGGGCGGCACGGCGCACCTGTCCCCGGCGGACGATGTGCTGATCTCGGTGGAGCGCCCGCTCTCGCTGGATTCGCCGGGGCAGATGGTGGCCTCCATCCTGTCTAAAAAAATCGCCGCCGGTTCCAGCCACCTGGTGCTGGACATTCCCATCGGCCCCACGGCCAAGGTGCGTTCCATGCCCGAAGCGCAGCGCCTGCGCCGCCTGTTTGAATACGTGGCGCGGCGCACCCACTTGTCGCTGGACGTGGTCATCACCGACGGGCGCCAACCCATCGGCAACGGCATTGGTCCGGTGCTGGAGGCGCGTGACGTGATGCGTGTGCTGGAAAACGACCCCCGTGCCCCCAACGACCTGCGCCAAAAATCCCTGCGCCTGGCCGGACGCCTGATCGAATGCGACCCCGACGTGCGCGGCGGCGACGGCTTTGCCATTGCCCGCGACATTCTGGACAGTGGCCGTGCGTTGGCGCAGATGAACGCCATCATTACCGCCCAGGGCAGCAAGCACTTCGACCACAACCAGCCCCAACTGGGGGCGCTCAGCTTTGATGTGCTGGCCCCCGAGGACGGCCTGGTCACCAGCATCGACAACCTGCACATCGCCCGCATTGCCAGCCTGGCCGGTGCACCCAAGGTACAAAGCGCGGGCGTGGACCTGCTGCGCAAGATGGGCGACGCCGTGCGCGTGGGCGAGCCGCTGTACCGCGTGTACGCCGACTTCACCGCCGATCTGGAATTTGCGCGCCAGGCCTGCACCAAATCCACCGGCTACGGCATCGGCACCCATGCCGCGGCCCACCATACCTTTGTGGAGTTCTGATGACCGCCCCCTCTGCTGTGCTACTGCATTTCGACGACGAACAGGCCATGGCCCAGCGCCTGGCGCACGCCGCGCACCTGGACTGCGCCGCCATCGCGCGCCACCACTTCCCCGACGGGGAGCTGAAACTGCGCCTGCCCGCCACGCTGCCCGCCCACGTGGTGCTACTGCGCAGCCTGGACCATCCCAACGAAAAGCTGGTGGAGCTGCTGTTGGCGGCACGCACCGCGCGCGCGCTGGGTGCCACGCATCTCACCCTGGTGGCACCCTACCTGGCCTACATGCGCCAGGACATCGCCTTCAACCCCGGCGAAGTGGTCAGCCAGCAGGTGGTAGGCGGCTTTCTGGCCGACTTGTTCGACGCCGTCATCACGGTGGACCCCCACCTGCACCGCATCGAGCGCCTGGAACAGGCCATTGCCGTGCCGCAAGCGGTGGTGCTCAGCGGCGCGCCGCTGCTGGCCGAACTGCTGGCACGCGAACTGCAGCGCCCGGTGCTGATTGGGCCGGATGCCGAATCGGCCCAGTGGATCGCCCAGGCCGCCCGCGTGCACGGTTTTGACCACGGCGTATGCCACAAGGACCGCCATGGCGACCGCGACGTCACCATCCACTTGCCCGATCTGGACGTGCAAGGCCGTGCCGTCGTCGTGCTGGACGACGTGGCCAGCAGCGGGCGCACCCTGGCCGGTGCCACGCGTTTGCTGCTGGCTGCGGGTGCCGCCAGCGTGGACGTGGCCGTGACCCACGCCCTGTTTGCGGGGGATGCACTTGAGGTCATCCAAGCCGCAGGGGTGCGCAACGTCTGGAGCACCGATTGCATCGCCCACGCCAGCAACGCCGTCAGCGTCGCGCCCGCCTTGGCCCACGCCCTGCGCACCGTGCATTCCTCCCTCCTCTAACGACAACACCATGGACTCTCCCCACACCCTGACCGAGCGCACCCTGGCCGACGCCTGGGCCGACCTCAAGACCCATGCCGATGCGGGCCTGCCGCTGCAGGCCGACGCCTACCGCCTGGCCTTTGTGGACCCCGAATTTCTGCTGCGCCGCGAAACCCGGGGTATTCGCTTCCAGCTGGAAATGCTCAAACCCGATCTGGAGCAAATGGCCCAGGGTATTGACAACACCATCGTCGTCTTTGGCAGCGCCCGCTTTCTGGCACCCGAAGACGCACAAGCCCAGCTGGACGCCGCCCGCGCCCGCCACGATGCCGCCGCCACGGCCGTGGCCGAGCGCGACCTGCGCAACGCCCGCTACTACGATCTGGCGCGCCAATTTGGCCACCTGGTGGCGCAGCACAGCGCGCAGCTGCCCGCTGCCGAGCGCTTTACCATTTGCACCGGGGGCGGCCCCGGCATCATGGAAGCGGCCAACCGGGGGGCCTTCGAGGCGGGCGTGCCCACCATCGGCCTGAACATTGCGCTGCCCCACGAACAGCACGCCAACCCGTATGTCACGCCCTCGCTGAGCTTCAAGTTCCACTACTTTGCGCTGCGCAAGATGCATTTCATGATGCGCGCCAAGGCCATGGTGGCCTTCCCCGGTGGCTTTGGCACGCTGGACGAGTTGTTCGAGGTGATGACCCTGGTGCAAACCAAGAAGGCCAGCCCGGTGCCCATCATCCTGTTCGGCACCGACTACTGGAAGCGCCTGATCAACTTTGAAGCGCTGGTCGAAGAAGGCGTGGTCTCGGCCCCGGACTTGAACCTGTTCTCCTACTGCGACGACCCGCAGGAAGCCTGGCAGATCATCCAGGCGTTTTACCGGGCCTGAGCCGCCACGCCCAGCGCGCACCCGCGCCCACCGCAGTACCCACGGTCCAGAACACCACCGACACCCCCACCACCGCCCCCGCCGTGCCAAACAGCAGTGGCATGAGCACGCTGGAGAGGTTCAACGTGGCCAGGCGCAGCCCAATGGCCTGCCCGTGCAGGTGGTGCGGTGTGATCTGGTGCAGGGTGCTCATCAGCATGGGCTGCACCGTCCCCAAGGCCAAGCCCAGCAGCACCGAGCACAGCCCCATGGACCAGGGTGCCTGCAAGAACGGATACAGGCCAAACAACGCGGCGGTAGTGAGCATGGCCCCGGTCACCACCTGCCACTCGTGCACCTGGCGTGCCAGCAGCGGCAGCAACACCCGCACCAGCGCCGCCGCCAGCGCAAACGCACCCAGAATCGCGCCAATCACCGAGGCACTGAGCCCGCGCTCGTGCCCCAGCACCGGGACCACAAAGGTGTGCACATCCCAGCAGCTCGACAACAGCCAGTTCACCACCAATAGCCGCCGCAGCAAGGGGTCCTGCAGCAGATGCCACACCGTGCGCGGGGGATGGGCTCCACCGTCGCTGACCGCTGGCAACTCCACCGTGCGGCGCACCCACCACCAGGCCGCCCAGGGCAGCAGCGCCGTCAACAAGAACGCCGCGCGAAAACCGGTATCGTCCGCCTCCACACCACCCAGCCAGACGCCCGCGTGGTCGATCAGCAAGCCAGCCAGCACCGGCCCGAGAAAGTTGGAAACAGCTGGCCCGATGGCCAGCCAGCTGAACACGGTCTTGAGCTCGGACGGGTCGCTGGCTGCGCGCCCCACATGGCGCTGCAGGGCAATCACGGCCGACCCACTGGCCCCACCCATCAGCAGCGCACTGCCGCACAGCACCCAAAAGCTGGGCCAGAGGACGGCCAGCAAGGCCCCCAGCGATGCTGCCACCACCCCCAACCGGATGGGCCGTTTGAGCCCGTGCCGGTCGGCATAGCGCCCGGCGGGCAGCGCCAGGAACACCTGGGTGAGCGAAAACAAGGCCAGCAGCAGGCCCACCGAGAAGGTGCTATAGCCCTGCTTCAGCGCCAGCAGCGGCGCAGCCATGCGCAGCCCCGCCATGCTGCCATGCAGGCACACCTGCGCGCAGATCAGGCGCAGCAACTCACGGCCCGGCACCCCGCGCCGCTCGGTGGCAGTGGCGGCAGCCGGGTCAGGATCGGTCATGCGCCCTCGCCGTCCGGCAATCCATCCAGCGGTAGCAGCTGGCTGGCCTGGCCTTCGGGCAGCGCCTCGACTTGCTTGAGGGCGCGGTTCATGGCGCGGCTGCGCACCTCGGCGCTGTCCAGGGTGTTGAGCACGGTTTGGGTTTGCGACTTGACCTTGGCCAGCACGTCGCCGAACTTGGTGAATTCGGTCTTGACTGCACCCAGCACCTGCCAGACCTCGCTGGAGCGCTTTTCCAGCGCCAGGGTGCGAAAACCCATTTGCAACGAACTGAGCATGGCCAGCAGCGTGGTCGGCCCGGCCAGGGTGATGCGGTGCTCGCGCTGCAGGGCCTCCATCAGACCGGGGCGGCGCAGTACCTCGGCGTACAGGCCTTCGGTGGGCAGGAACAGGATGGCGAAATCGGTGGTGTGCGGCGGCTCCAGGTACTTGTCGGCAATGGAACGGGCCTCCAGGCGGATGCGGGCTTCGAGCGCCTTGCCCGCCGCATCGGCCCCGGCCACGTCGGCATTGGCCTGGGCGTCGAGCAGGCGCTCGTAGTCTTCGTTGGGGAACTTGGCGTCAATGGGCAGCCACAAGGGCGCGCCGCTGTCGGCCTTGCCCGGCAGTTTGATGGCAAAGTCCACCACGTTCTTACTGCCCGGGCGCGTGGCCACTTGCGCCGCGAACTGGTCCGGCGTAAAGACTTGTTCGAGCAGGCTGGCCAGTTGTGCCTCGCCAAAGATGCCGCGCGTTTTCACGTTGGTGAGCAGGTGCTTGAGGTCGCCCACCCCCTGCGCCAGGGTCTGCATCTCGCCCAGGCCCTTGTGCACCTGCTCCAACCGGTCGGCCACTTGCTTGAAGCTCTCGCCCAGGCGCGCTTGCAGCGTGGACTGGAGCTTTTCATCGACGGTGACGCGCATCTCTTCGAGCTTGGCGGTGTTGGAGGCCTGCATGGCCGCCAGCTGGCGTTCCAGCGTCTCGCGCACCTCGGCCATGCGCCGCGCGTTGGTTTCGCTCAGACCGCCCAGCTGGTTGTTGAGCGTGTCGGAGAGCGACTTCTGCAACAACGCCAGTTGCTGGCCAAAGGCGTCGATCTGCGTGTTTTGGGTGCGCGTGGCTTCGGCACCTTGCTGCGTCAGCGTCTGTTGGAAGGTGGCCAGGGTCTGGCCCAGTTCCTGGCGCGCGCCCTGGCTGGACTGCTGCACTTCATGGCGCAGTTCACGCTCCAGGCGCTCGCTGCCCTGCTGCACCTGGGTTCGCAGGTCTTGCAGCTCCTTGTGCAGCAATAGCACCTGCGCTTCCCCGCCGCGCGCACGGCCCAACGCCACCAGTACCCAGGCCAGCAGCACCACGTTCAGCACCGCCAGTAGCAGCAGCACCCCGGTTGTCATTGCGTCCACTTGTCTTGGTCCTTGCAGTCAGTTTTTGTATCAAATCGGGTGATAGCCCTCGTGGAATATGCGTAAGCAGCTATTGAAACTGTAGCAACTCCACGATCAAAGAATTCCCATGGGTGGCTTGGCCATGAACTGCCGTGCCGACCGAGCCTGTCAAGCGCACGGCCTAAGTCCTACTGGATTCAACGGCGTCACCGCCTGCCCATGCACCAGATAGCCGATCAGGTTGTCCACCGCCAACATCGCCATGGCGCGCCGGGTGGCGATGGTGGCGCTGGCGATGTGGGGCGTGAGTACCACATGGGTACAGGCCAGCAGATCGGGGTGGACGCTGGGCTCGCCCTCGAACACGTCCAGGCCGGCGGCGGCAATGCGTCCGGCACGCAGCGCGCTGGCCAGGGCGGCATCGTCCACGATGCCGCCACGGGCGATGTTGATCAGCGTGGCGCTGGGCTTCATCAGCGCCAACTCGGGCGCACCGATGGTGTGGTGCGATTCCTTGGAATACGGCACCACCAGCACGACGTGGTCGGCGGTCTTGAGCAGTTCCTCCTTGCCCACATAGCGGGCACGGCATTGCGCCTCCAGCCCGTCGTCCAGGCGGCTGCGGTTGTGGTAGAGCACCTGCATGCCAAACCCGTGCGCAGCCCGGCGGGCCAGGGCCTGGCCGATGCGGCCCATGCCGATGATGCCCAGGGTGCTGCCATGCACCTCGGCCCCGGCAAACATGTCGTAGCGCCAGCGCTGCCACAGGCCCGCGCGCAGAAAATGTTCGCTCTCGGTCACGCGCCGTGCCGTGGCCAGCAGCAGGGCAAAGCCGAAGTCAGCGGTGGTTTCGGTCAGCACGTCGGGCGCGTTGGTGCCCAGTACCCCGGCACCCGTCATGGCGGCCAGGTCGAAGTTGTTGTAGCCCACCGTCATGTTGGCGCAGATGCGCAACTGCGGGCATTGCGCCAGCAACTCGGCGTCGATGCGCTCCAGCCCGAAGGTGAGCGCGCCGCTCATGCCTTGCAACCGTTGCAGCAGCTCGGAGCGGCTCCAGTCGGCATCGTCGGTATTGGCATGCACGTCGAAATGCGCAGATAGGCGCTGGGCGACCTCGGGGAAGATGGCGCGGGTGACGAGGATGCGCGGGCGCACCGAAGACGGGGTTGCAGGTGGCATGGCGGCGCTCAGGGGGTGGGTGCCACGTCGAACACCTGGCGAAGGTAGGCCAGGTATTTCTCGTCGTCGCACAGGTTCTTGGCAGGGGTGTCGGAGAGCTTGGCCACGGGCTGGCCGTTGCAGTGCACCATCTTGATGACGATTTGCAGCGGCTCGTAACCCAGGTCGTTGGTAAGGTTGGTGCCGATGCCAAAGGCGAGCTGGCAGCGTCCACGAAAGCGCTGGTACAGCTCGACGGTGCGCGGCATGGTCAGACCGTCGCTGAAGATCAGGGTTTTGGTGCGCGGGTCGACCCGGTGATGCACATAGTGCTGCAGCATGCGCTCGCCCCACTCAAACGGGTCACCGCTATCGTGGCGCGCGCCGTCAAACAGCTTGCAGAAATACAGATCGAAGTCGCGCAAGAAGGCGCTCATGCCGTACACGTCGGACAGGGCAATCCCGAGGTCGCCCCGGTATTCCTTGGCCCAGGATTCGAAGCCGAAGATCTGGCTGTCACGCAGACGCGGGCCCAGGGCTTGCGCCGCCTGCAGGTACTCGTGCGCCATGGTGCCCAGCGGCGTAAGCCCCAGTCGCATGGCCGCCAGTGTGTTGCTGGTACCGGCCAGTTGCCCCGGCGTGCCAGCGGCGTGGCCGGGGCTTTGCGTGGTGCCCAGGCGCGCCATCAGCACGCGCAGGACCTCGTCGTGCCAGACGCGCGAAAAACGCCGCCGGGTGCCGTAGTCGGCGATCTTGAGTTCGGCCAGGCCTTCGCTGCGCAGCAGGGCGATCTTTTTGTCCAGGCGCAAACGACCTTCCAGGAAGTCGGGAACCGGTTGGGTGTTGCGGAAGTAGACCTCGTTGACGATGGCCAGTACCGGGATCTCGAACAAGATGGTGTACAGCCAGGGGCCGACGATGCGGATGTCGAGCTCGCCGTGGGCCTGGGGCGTGACGGTGATGTACTTTTCGTTCAGCTGAAACAGGCTCAAAAAGTCCACGAAATCGCTCTTAATGAAGCGCAGTGCGCGCAGGTAGGCCAGCTCGCTTTCCTGAAAGCGCAGGCTGCACAGGGCGCGTATTTCCTCACGGATGTCGGCGGCATGCGCCGCCAGGTTGATGCCGGGGTTGCGGCACTTGAAGCGGTATTCCACCTGGGCACCAGGAAACTGATGCAACACCACTTGCATCATGGTGAACTTGTACAGGTCCGTATCCAGCAGGCTGGTGATGATCATGGTGGATGCAAAGGGGGGGGGTCAGTCGGCGTGCAAGGGCGTTTGCGCCTTCAGTGTAATCACGCGGTCCGCACGCGCCGCCAGGATGCTGTTTTGCTCGGCCACCAGCAAGGACATGCCTTCGCGCTGCAGCGCCAGCACCGCATCGCGCATGGCCGCCACCAGCACCGGCGCAATGCCTTCGCAGGGTTCGTCCAGCAGCAGCAGCGTAGGGCCGGTCATCAGGGTGCGCGCCAGGCTCAGCATCTGCTGCTCGCCACCGCTCATCTGCGCGGCGGGTCGCTCCAGCAGGTTCGTGAGCGCCGGAAACAGGGCCTGCACCCGCTGCAGACGCTGCGCCACCGTGAACGCCGCCCAACCCGGTGCGCCCACCTGGGGCGCGCGCGCAGCCACGAGCAGGTTGTCGCGCACGCTCAAGGCGGTGAACAAGCGCCGGTCTTCGGCCACGAATCCCAGGCCCAGGCGTGCGCGCTGGTAGCTGGGCATACCGGAAACGCTATTTTTTTGATAGCTGATTACGCCCTGAACACGAGGGCCCATGCCCATAATGGCTTGCAAAAGCGTGGATTTGCCCGCACCATTGAGACCCTGCAGCACCACCAGTTCTTGAGGCCGCACGCGCAGGTTCACACCCACCAGCGCCTGCGCTGCGCCGTACCAGGCCTGCACGTCGCGCAGCTCAAGCATCGCAACCTCCCGGCAGGCGCTCCTGTGGGTCCCAACCGTGGCCCAGGTAGCGTTCGCGCACCTGGGGGTCACGCGCGACGGCATCGGGCGATCCATCGGCCACCAACATGCCGTCCATCAGCACCAGCACACGGTCGGCCACGCCGAACACAGCATCCATGTTGTGTTCGGTGTACAGCACGGCCATGCCCCGTCGACCTGGGACCGTGCGGGTCAGCTCCCGCACCAGCGCCATCAGCGCCTGGCGCTCAGGGGCCGCCAGCCCGGCGGCAGGCTCGTCCAGCAGCAGCAGCTGCGTATCGGTGGGCCGTTGGCGGGAAGCACCCCGCATGTCGTCATACAGCCCTGCCAGCGCCATGGCCAGCTCCAGGCGCTTCTTGGCACCGTAGGGCAGATGCTGAGCGGGCGTGTGCGCCCAATCGCCCAGTCCCACCCGCGCCAGCAGCATCCAGGCGCGCTCCGAAGCGCAGCGATTCAGATCGGTTAGAGCCGCCAGCCCCCGTGGAATCTGCGTGAGCAGCTGCACATTTTGTAGCACATTGAGTGCCTCGAACACCTGGGCCACCTGAAACGTGCGCGCCACACCACGGCGTAGCCGCTCCGCCGCGGGCAACGGATCGATGCGTACACCATTCAAAAGCACGGTTCCGGCCGTGGGTGCCTCTTGGCCGGCAATGCAGGCAAAGGTGGTGGATTTGCCGGCACCGTTGGGTCCGATCAAGGCCACACACTCACCTGCGCGCACGGTCAAAGACAGGTTGCGCACCGCCTGCACACCGCCAAAGCGCTTGACCAGGCCAACCACCTCCAGCGTCATGGCGCACCTCGCTGAGATGTTGCCAAGGCATTCCGGCGCGACCACCAACCCAGCGCGCCGGACGGAGCCAACACCATCATGGCCATCACCAGCACTCCCAGGGCACCGCGCCAGTACTCAAAGTTGCGACCTAGCTGCGAAGCCGCGCCCCCCAGTACCGCAGCCCCGACCACACTGCCCCAGAGCTGGTGCATGCCACCGAGCAGGACCACCAGCAAGGCGTCGACCGAGGTGCTGATCCCCGCCACTGATGGAAACACCGCGCCTTGGTGCGCCGCAAACAAGGCCCCTGCCGCTGCCGCCAGCACCGCACTGACCACGTAGACGCGGCACTGGATGCGCGGGCCATCGAGACCGCTGGCACTAGCGCGCAGCGGCGCATCACGCACCGCTTGCAGTGCCGCCCCCAGGGTGGAGCGGCTCAGACGCCCCAACGCCAAGACGCTGCCCAAGGCGCACAACCACAGCCCTGCATAAAACACCAGCTGCCAGTCGGGTGCGACCAGCCGAAGCCCAATCAGACCGTTGTCGCCGCCGGTCAGTGTGACCCACTGGCTGGCCAGGGCCCAGACTACCTGCGCCAGGGCCAGGGACAGCATGGCCAGGTACACCCCCGAGCGGCGCACCAACAAGGGGCCCAGCGCCAGCGCCACGATTCCGCCCGCCAGGCAAGCCGCCAGCAACGCCGCCGGCAGAGCCCAACCCCAGTAGGCATGAACCAGGGCGGCGGCATAGGCCCCCAACCCAAAGTAGGCTGCATGCCCAAAACTCACCAGCCCACCCAGCGCCATCATGGCTTGCAGGCTGACGCCCAGCATTACCAAGATCAGCATGTCACTGGCCAGCGTCTGCCAATACGGCCCAGCCCCCACCGCCAGCGCGGCCAGGCCCCCGGCTGCGCTCCAGGTGCGCCACCCCATCGCGGGCCAGGCCACAAAGCGCTGCGCCATGGGTTGCGGTCCACCATCTAGAACGCGCCCAGCAAGCCCTTGCGGTCGCACCGCGAGCACCACAGCCATGGTGAAGAACACCAACACCAAGGTGGCCTGCGGGAACAGGCTGACGCCCAAGGCGTGCACCACGCCGATCAGCAGCGCCGCTGCAAACGCACCACCCAAACTGCCCAAGCCACCGGTGACCACCACCACAAACGTCTCGACCACCATGTTCACGTCCATCTGCAGGTGCGCGGGCTCGCGTGGCAGCTGCAGCGCCCCGCCCAATCCGGCCAGGCCACACCCCAGCGCCACGGTCGCCAACATCAACGGTGCGGGGTTGACACCCAGCGCCGCCAGCATGGTGCGATCTTGCGTCGCGGCACGCACCTGCGCACCGTAGCGGGTGCGGGTGAGCAGGCCATGCAGGGCCAGCCACACCAACGGCCCGACGGCGATCATCACCGCCTGGTAGGTCGGAAAATAAAAGTCATCGCCCAACGTCAACGCACCGTGCAGACCGGGGAAACGCGGGGCAAAAACTTCGTCCGGCCCCAGCACCGCACGCAGGCCATCGTGCAAGGCCAGGCTCAGGCCGAACGTGGCTACCAGTTGGTACAGCTCGGGCGCACCGTACAGCCGCCTCAACAGGATGAATTCGGCTGCAGCGCCCACCAATGCTGCGCAAGCAGCTCCCAAAAAAATAGCAAAAGCGTACAGCCACGCACTTTCGCCCCAGCCGGGAAACCACACCACCAACCCGTGTGCGCCGAGCAACGCGCCCAGCATATAGAAGCTGCCATGGGCAAAATTGACGATCCGCGTGACGCCAAAAATCAGCGTCAACCCGGCGGCCATCAGGAACAGCGTGGTGGCGTGGCTCAGGCCATTGAGCAGTTGAATGGCAACAAAACTCACGCACTAGCCCCCGCGCAATTACTCCAGCCAGGTGGTGAATTCGGCAGCCGGGACGCGGGGCGTGTGGAAAGTGTTGACCAGCGCGTCCGGGTCGGCATAGCCCAGCGCCATGCCACAGACCAGCATTTCGTTGTCCCCTGCCCCGATATGCGGCTTGATGACCTTTTGGAAATGGTTCCAGGCCTGCTGCGGGCAGGTGTGCAGGCCGTGCCCGCGCGCCGCGATCATGATGCTTTGCAGGAAGGTGCCATAGTCCAGCAGCGAACCCCGGCCCATGCCCACGTCCACCGTGAACATCAGGCCCACCGGTGCGTCAAAGAACCGGTAGTTGCGCTGCAACTGCTGGTGCATCTTGTCCTTGTCGCCTTTGGCAATGCCCAGCAGGCCATACAGGCCCCACCCGTTTTCACGGCGGCGGTCGAGGTACGGGCTGAACCAGTTGGGGGGGTAGTAGTCGTACTCCTCGGTGTACTGGGCGGCCAGCGCCGCGTCGGTGCGCATGGCGTCGTGCAAGGCGCAAACCTTCTCCACCAGAGTTTCGCGACTGGCCCCTTGCAGCACATACACCTTCCAGGGCTGGCAATTGCTGCCCGAGGGCGCGCGGCTGGCCACCTCCAGAATCTGCTCCAGCACGGCGCGCGGCACCGGCTGTGACGTAAAGGCACGGGTCGCCATGCGCGAGGTGATGGCGGCGTCGATGATGGCAGCGGTCATAGCAAGGTCTCCAAAACAGCCCGCAACGGGGCCGGAAGCGGTACGGGGCGGCGCGTGTGCCGGTCTACGTACACATGCACAAAATGGCCCTTGGCTGCGGTGGTGTCGCCGTCGCCGAAGATGCCTACCTCGTAGCGCACGCTGGAACTCCCCAGCTTGGCTACGCGAATGCCAGCCTGCACGGTCTGCGGAAAGGCCAGCGAGGCAAAGTAGTTGCATTGGGTCTCAATCACCAGGCCTATGGTCTCACCGGCATGGATGTCCAGCACGCCCTGCTCGATCAGGTAGGCGTTGACCGCCGTATCAAACCAGCTGTAGTAGACGACGTTGTTGACATGGCCGTAGGCGTCGTTGTCCATCCAACGGGTGGTAATGGGGCGCAGCAC
>JAYRUL010000010.1:0-44535 GCA_041919095.1 Rhodoferax sp.
TCCAACCGCAGCGCCTTCCTGACCAGCCTGAACGTGCTGATGGTGCCGCTCTTGGGGCTGCTGTGGGGCGGCACGCTCAGTGCGTACACGCTGGCATGCGCGCTGGCGGCCTGCCTGGGTATTGGCCTGATGTCGTGGGAGGGCGGCGCGCACCTGCTGGGCGACGGCGCCACGCTGGTGTGCGCGCTGGCCTATGCGCTGTACGTGATCGTGCTGTCGCAGCGCGCGCCCGAGCACGACGCGCGCCAGCTCACCGCCACCCAAATCCTGTTCATGGCCGTGTTTGCCGGGCTGTGGGTGCTGGCATCCGATGCCACAAGCGGTACGCTCATCACCTTGGGCGATCGCCTCACGCCGCACCTGTGGCCCTTGGTCTACCTGGGCCTGATTGCCACCGCCGGTATGCTCTTGCTGCAGGCCATGGCGCAAAAGCATGTCAGCGCCGACAAGGCGGCCGTGATTTACGCCATGGAGCCCGTCTTTGCCGCCTTGTTTGGTTGGGTCTGGCTGGGCGAAGTGCTGACCGAGCGCGCCGCACTGGGTGGAGCGATCGTGGTGCTGGCAGTCATCGCCAGTGAGATAAAGTTTGGTAAAAACGAGGTCTAACCCCCGTCCACATTGCGTAACCAGCTATCATTTTCGTAGCAACTTACCCACCCCCAAAAACGCCGTGCCATTCATCACCTTGACCTGTCCCCAGTGTTCGGCACCGCTGCCGCGCCAGGCGCACTGGCGCACCGTGACCTGCCCGTACTGCCACACCAGCGTGAGCCGCGCCGAAGAGGTGGTGCAGGCCGCCTGGTTTCGCGACGCCAGCCAGCGGGTGCTGGCCGCGCTGGACACC
Organism: Rhodoferax sp.; assembly: GCA_041919095.1. Lineage (GTDB taxonomy): Bacteria > Pseudomonadota > Gammaproteobacteria > Burkholderiales > Burkholderiaceae_C > Allorhodoferax. The sequence goes on from JAYRUL010000010.1 coordinate 845, forward strand.
CCCGCCCACACCGCGCAGGTGGGGGTACTGCGCTACGGCATCGTGCAGCCGCTGGGGCGTGGTGCCCATGCCGACGTGTACTTGGCGCAGCGCATCAGTGCACTGCCCGAACGGGTGATTTTGAAGTTGGCCCGGCCCGATGTGTCCGGCAGCGAGGCCGCACTGGCGCACGCTGCGCAGGCCCTGGACGCCTTGCAACACAGCGATGCCACCGGTGCACCGTATTTCACGCAGCGCCTGCCCCAGACGGTGGTGCTGGGTACGGCCCGCGGCAACTTTTTCAGTGAGCGGCCTGCGCTGGTGCTGCGCGCACCAGCGGGCTACTGGGGCAGCCTGGACGAGGTCTTGCGCCGGTACCACGCCAAAGGCCAGGCCCTGGATGCCCGCCACGCCGTGTGGATGTGGCGCCGGGTGCTGGAGGTATTGGCCTTTGTGCACGACAGCGGCTGGGTGCACCAGGAGTTGCGGCTGGAGAACCTGCTGGTACACCCGGGCGACCATGGCGTACTCATCACCGGCTGGTCGCGCGCCGCCCGCGTGGGTGCCGACGCTGCCACACGCGGCATCGACCTCGCCCAGATCGCCTGGTCGGTACGCGCCCTACTGTGCACTGGCCACGACCCCACCGCAACCGACCTACCCACCCCCGTGCCCGCGCCCCTGGCGCAACTGCTGCGCCAATGTGCCGACGCCGCCTGGTGCGCACAACAAGGCGCTCGCGGCATCGACCAGGCCGTGCGCGCGGCGGCCCTGCAAGCCTTTGGCCCACCGCGCTTTTTGCGCTTCGATCCACAACCTTGACTCTGAATAGGGAGACTTATGGGACACGGTAACTACTCGCACGCAGCGCACGCTGCACTCATGGCCGACCGCAGCAGCCTGCCCCAGCAGGCCGTATTCCAGCAGCACGGCTGCCACGCCTTGATGAGCCCCAAGGGCCTCAAGGTGCGCGAATCCCGCGACAGCGCCGACCACCCGAATTCCCTGGGCATCGCGTTTGCGCTGGACGTCACCGGATCGATGGGCGACATCCCCAACCTGCTGGCGCGCCAGGAGCTGCCGACTTTCATGAAGCTGCTCAATGCCTGCCACATTGCCGACCCGCAGCTGCTTTTCATGGCCGTGGGCGACGCCACCTCCGACCACGCCCCGCTGCAGATCGGGCAGTTTGAATCCACCGCCGAACTCATGGACCAATGGCTGACCTGGTCGTACCTGGAGGGCGGCGGCGGTGGCAGTGGCTCCGAAAGCTACGAGCTGGCTTTTTACGCCCTGGCCCAACACACCGACCTGGACTGCTGGGTCAAGCGCCAAAAGAAAGGCTACCTCTTCATGACCGGCGACGAGCTGCCCTACCCCGCCGTCTCGCGCCACCAGATCGAAGCGCTCATCGGCACCAAGCTTGACGAGGACATCCCCATCGAAGAGGTCATTGCCGCCGCCTCGGAAACCTACCACCTGTTCTTCCTGATCCCCGACCTGCAACGCCGCAGCCGCTGCGAAAAGCGCTGGCGCGAACTGCTGGGCGACCACGTGATCTGCATGGAGTCGGCCGCCGACACCTGCACCGTGGCCGCCGCCATCGTCGGCCTGACCGAAAAAGCCCTGCCTGACCTGGCCGCTGTAGCCCAGACCCTGGGCCAGGCCGGTGTTTCGGGCGAACGCACCTCGGCCGCCATTCGCGCCCTGGGCAGCTACGCCGCCGTGCTGGACCCCAACGCCCCGCGGCTGCCCAGCGCCATGCACGGTGCATCCGACACCGTGCGCAGCTGGTGGCGCAAGCTGTTCACCTAACCGCCACTTTGTGACCACGCGGCTTGTCGCGCTGATCGGGCTGGGCTTTGGCGACTGCGGCAAAGGCCTGTTCACCGATTTCCTCACGCGCCACTGGAACGCCCACACCGTGGTGCGCTTCAACGGCGGCGCGCAGGCCGGACACAACGTGGTCATGCCCGACGGGCGCCACCACACGTTTTCGCAGTTTGGCGCGGGCACCCTGGTACCGGGGGTGTGCACGGTGCTGGCATACCCCGTGGTGGTGCACCCTGGCGCCTTGCTCGTCGAACATGCAACCTTGCAGCGCCTGGGCGTGCCCGATGCGTGGAGCCGCTTGCTGGTGGACGCGCGCTGCCGCGTCAACACCCCGTTTCACCAGGCGGGTGGACGGCTGCGCGAATGGGCGCGTGGTGCCCAAGCGCATGGCAGCTGCGGCGTGGGCGTGGGTGAAACCGTGCGCCATGGCCTGCAGCACCCCGACCAAGTGCTGCACTACGGCGACCTGGCCGAGCCGGCGCGCGCGCTGGCGCAGGTGGGGCAGATCCGGCGCACGCTACGGACCGAGTTTGAGGACTTGGCCCCCCAGTTGCCGCCTGCGCTGCAGGCCGAATGGGCCCTGCTGGACCAGGCCGACGTCGAGCAACGCTGGCTGGCGCAATGCCAGGCCTTGATCGCCGCCTGCCCACCGGCACCCCCGCACGCGATTGCGCAGCGTCTGCACCGGCCCGGCACCGTCTTGCTGGAAGGCGCCCAAGGCGTATTGCTGGACGAGTGGTGCGGCTTTCACCCCCACACCACCTGGAGCAGCGTGACCACGGCCGCCGCACAAGCCGTGGCTGCGGATGCGGGTTGCACCGGCCCCATGATGCACCTGGGCATCGTGCGCAGCTACCTCACACGCCACGGCGCGGGCCCGCTGCCCACGCACGATCCCGCCCTGGACGCCTTGCCCGAGCCGCACAACGCCAGCGACGGCTGGCAAGGCGCTTTCCGCCGCGCCCACCCTGATGGCGTGCTACTGCGCTACGCGTTGGACCAGGCCGGGCCGCTGGACGGTTTGCTGGTCAGCCACCTGGACGTGTTTGACCAAACGCCCGCGCTGCGCTGGTGCCAGGGCTACTCGCTGGCACCAGCGCCCGCTGGCGCGCCTGCGCAGCTGATCACGCTACCCATCGGCGCCGCGCACGACCTGCAGCACCAGCAACACCTCACCACCCTGCTGACGCGAGCCACGCCCCGGTATGCGCCAGCGCCCATCGCCAGCGATACTGCGCTGCTGCAGCAGTTGAGCGCCTGCAGTGGGCTACCGGTGTGGCTAGGCTCCTACGGCCCCACCCACCGCGACGTCCGGGTATTGCAGGTTGGTGCCGCTTTTACAGAGAAAATACCCCAATAGCCCCCGTCCATATTGCGTAACCAGCTATCATTTTCGTAGCAACTTCACAAGGAGCCTCCCATGTCCGAAACCTGGAAATTCGAAACCCAGTCCGTCCACGCCGGTTACAGCCCCGACCCCACCACCAAAGCCGTGGCGGTGCCCATCTACCAAACAGCGGCTTACGCCTTTGACAGCGCCCAGCACGGCGCGGATTTATTCGACCTGAAGGTGGCAGGCAACATCTACACCCGCATCATGAACCCCACCAACGACGTGCTGGAAAAGCGCGTGGCCGCGCTGGAAGGCGGCATCGCCGCGCTGGCGCTGGCATCGGGCCAGGCAGCGGTGACCTATGCCATCCAGACCATTGCCGAGGCGGGCGACAACATCATTGCCAGCACCGCGCTGTACGGCGGCACCTACAACCTGTTTGCCCACACGCTGCCGCAGTTTGGCATCACCACCCGCTTTGCCGACCCGCGCAACCTGGCCAGCTTCGACGCCCTGTTTGACGAGCGCACCAAGGCCGTGTTCATCGAGTCGCTAAGCAACCCGCAAGGCACCGTGACCGACATTGCCGCCATTGCGGCAATAGCCCACCGCCACGGCGTGCCGCTGATCGTGGACAACACCGTGGCCAGCCCCTACCTGCTGCGCCCCATCGAGCATGGCGCCGACATCGTGGTGCATTCGCTCACCAAGTACCTGGGCGGCCACGGCACCACCATTGGCGGCGCGATTGTGGACAGCGGCAAGTTTCCCTGGGCGCAGCACAAGGCGCGCTTCAAGCGCCTGAACGAACCCGACGCCAGCTACCACGGCGTGGTCTACACCGAAGCCCTAGGCCCCGCGGCCTACATCGGCCGCGCCCGCGTGGTGCCCCTGCGCAACACGGGTGCGGCGCTGTCGCCCTTTAACGCCTTCCTGATCCTGCAAGGCATCGAGACCCTGGCCCTGCGCATGGACCGCATCAACGCCAACACGCTGCGCGTGGCGCAGTTTCTGGAACAACACGCCAAGGTGGCCTGGGTCAGCTACGCCGCCCTGCCCAGCCACCCCGATCACGCCCTGGCCCAGAAGTACCTGGGCGGCAAGGGCTCGGGCCTGCTCACGTTTGGCGTGAAGGCCGCGCCCGGCGAGGGCCGCGCCGCCGGTGCACGCTTCCTGGACGGCTTGAACCTATTCACCCGCCTGGTCAACATTGGCGATGCCAAGTCCCTGGCCACGCACCCCGCCTCCACCACGCACCGCCAGCTCTCACCCGAAGAAATGGCCAAGGCCGGTGTGAGCGAAGACGCCGTGCGCCTGTCCGTGGGCATTGAACATATTGATGATTTGCTGGCGGATCTGGAAGGGGCGCTGGCTAGTGTCTAGCCAAGCACGCCCATTCGTGAACCAGCCTTGGAGCCAGTTGATGACAACATCCACCCGCATTGCTTTGCGCAACGCCATGGCGGGCGTATCGGCCGCCCTGTGCGGTGTCTTTGTTTTTGAAGGACTCACCACGCCGTATTGGAGCTACTTCCTGTCCGCCGCTGCCTGGGCCTTGTTGACGGTGGCTTGGCTGCGGTGGCCGGACCATCTTGCAGCGCCGCTTCTTGCGCCATTCGGCCTGGAGTCCCAACGCGCGAATGACAAGAAACGGCTGTTCAACGGAATCGTTGGCACGGCTTTTACGCTGATGGTTCTGAGCCCCTGCTTGCGCTGGTTTGTACAAGTCTAGACGCAGCAACCGGGAGTGCGCTGGAGTCATCGGCACCTACGCCAATAAATACAGACCATCATGGGCGCCGCCGCCGAAACGCATCTTTTATTGTCGATCTGGCGGGCACGCTGTCGATTCGTCTCCAGGCCGAATGCAAAGATCGCCCGTGTGTCTAAACTGGCGTTCCATGACCAACTTTTTCGACTCCCTTCGCGCCGCGCGCCAGGATTTCTTCAAGCTTCGCAAGCACCGGCCAGCACCTGCCTGGGCGATGTGGCTGACGACCCTCTGGATTTCAACATTGTGGGGGCTGGGCCTGATGGCTGCTTCTGCATTCCTGTCATCGCGAAAGGGCTCGTTTGTCCTGACCTGGGAGCACGCGCTGCCGTTCTTGCTCACGACGCTGATCATTGGGGTGGTGTTTCATGTTGTTTACACCCTGATCGAACGCATGGCGTCGCAACGCTTCATCGATTGGACCAACGGCGAGCCCGGCGTCCTGGTCAGCGTGTTTTTTGCCGTCACTTCCATGGCCTGTGTGGCCGGTGGCCTGGCACTGGCCTATCTATTGCTGGGTAATTTGCCGGGTATGGGTCGGGTGGACTGGTCGCCGCAGCGCACGTGGTTGTCTGTGGCCATGACCTCGGTGTTTGTCAGCGCGATATTCGGCTGGGCCGCCTGGCAGGAGTGGCATGAGGAACAACTCAAACGCCGCAGCAAGGAAGCCGAGCTCAAGTTGCTGCAGGCACAGATTGAGCCGCACTATCTATTCAACACCCTTGCCAACGTACGCAGTCTGATTGACTTCGCCCCGCGCGAGGCGGGCGAGATGCTCGATGCCTTTACCGAACACCTGCGTGCCAGTTTGACCAGCATGCGCGCCGAGTTGGTGCCACTGGATGAAGAGTTGGCACTGGTGGGGCACTACTTGCGGCTGATGCAGTTGCGTATGGGCGAGCGACTTACATTCAGCATCGAAGCCACTGCCCAAGCGCGTGGCGTGTTGGTGCCGCCCCTACTGCTGCAGCCCATGGTAGAAAACGCCATCCGCCATGGTCTGGAACGCCAGGTTGAGCCGGGCCGTGTGCAAGTTGTCGCCCGTGTTGTCGCCGACCAACTGCACTTGAGCGTGCAAGACGACGGAATTGGTCTAAACACGGCCCAGCCAAGCAAGGGCAGCGGCGTGGCGACCCAAAATATTCGAGAGCGCCTGCATGGCCGTTACGGCCGTCGAGCAACTTTCACACTCGAATCCGCTTCTCCCAAAGGCACGCGGGCCACTATCGATCTACCTATCGTTCCATGACCCCATGACTTTTCGCGCCCTCATTGCTGACGATGAACCCAATCTGGTTCGTCACCTGCAAGCCCTGCTCGCTCAGGCTTGGCCCGAGCTGACCTTGCTGCCTCCCGCCTTCAATGGGATCGACGCAGCCGAGCGGATCGCCTCCGAGCAACCCGACTTTGCCTTTTTGGACATTCAGATGCCCGGTTTGACGGGTCTGGAGGTGGCCCAAGGCATCGAGGGCGCAACCCGGGTGGTGTTCGTCACCGCCTACGATGAATACGCACTGCCTGCCTTCGAGGCTGCTGCGGTGGACTATCTGCTCAAGCCGCTACAGCTTGAGCGCTTGAAAGTGACCGTGGCGCGCCTGCAGGCGCAGGCCGGCACGGGCATTGACTCCATCGCGACGGCAGTGGCCGCACTGGCCCCAACGCGCCCGGCTCAGCCGTTGCGCTTCATCCGCGCCAACCAAGGCGACCTGATGCATCAGATCGACGTACAACAGGTGGCCTTTTTCCACGCCGACGACAAGTACACCGTGGTGCAGTTGGTGGGTGGTGCGGAGCATCTGATCCGCACGCCGATTGCCGAACTGGTGGCCCAGTTGGACCCCGATCAGTTTTGGCAGGTTCATCGCTCCACCATCGTCAATCTTGCCCACCTCGCCGGTACCCGTCGCGACGAAGCCTCGCGTCTGTTTGTCCGATTCCATGGTATGCAGCAAGAGCTGCCCGTGAGCCGCGCCTACGTGCCACGCTTCAAGGCGATGTGAATGGAATTGGCCCGGTTTTGCCAAAAAAACTTCCGAGCTGCTGCAAATAACCAACTGGTCGCTATGCACCCGTTACATCAAGCAATGCGGCTTGAACACCGTTTGGCGGTATTCCTTGATGCCCAATGCCAGAAGGTCATCGGGGTAGCGGCCGCGCACGGGAATCACGCAGCTTGGTTCCGAGTCCAGCAGCAGGTCGGATCTCCGAACAGGAGTAGCATCGGCGAAGCGCCCCTCGCCCTTGCGTGGGCCAGCACCACCCGCCCATGCCGACCCTCCCCCACAACCCATCCCGCCACGCCAGCCTCATCACCCTGGCCGTGGTGGCCATGGCCTATTCGCTCTCCTTCTTTCATCGTTTTGCACCGGCGGGGATAGCACAAGACCTGGCGCTGGCGTTTCAGACCTCGGCCACCGCGCTGGGAGTGCTGGCGGCCACGTACTTCTATGTGTACACAGTGATGCAGGTGCCCACGGGCATTTTGGTGGACACGCTGGGGCCGCGGCGCATTTTGTTGCTGGGCGGAGTGGTGGCCGGGCTGGGCAGCGTGGGGTTTGGCCTGGCGCACAGCCTGGAAGGCGCGCTGGTGGGGCGCACGGTGGTGGGCCTGGGGGTATCGGTGACGTTCATCGCCATGCTCAAGATGGTGGCCCTGGGGTTTGACGAGCGGCGCTTTGCCACAGTGGTGGGCGCGTGCATGGTGGTTGGCAACCTGGGGTCGGTGTTGGCGGGTGTGCCGCTGACCTATGCCGCGCAAGCGGTGGGCTGGCGCGCCTTGTTTGTGGGCGCGGGCGCGGTGTCGCTGCTGCTGGGCGTGGCCTGCTGGTTGCTGGTGCCAGATGGCACACCGCACAGCACGCCGGGTGCCGCCAAGCCCGCAAGCGTGGACTGGTCGGCCGCCTGGAGGAGTTTTGTGCAGGTGCTGGGCAACCGCGCGTCCTGGCCCACCACGGTGGTCAATGCCGGTGTGGCGGGCAGCTTCTTTGCGTTTGGCGGGCTGTGGGCGGTGCCGTTCCTGACCCAAGTGCATGGCCTGAGCCGCACCGTGGCATCCACCCATTTGTCGCTGTACTTTGCCGGGTTTGCGGTGGGTTGCCTGTTGATTGGCAGCGTGTCGGACCGTCTGGGCAAGCGCAAGCCGGTGGCGCTGGTGGCCGCCCACCTGAACCTGGCGATCTGGTTGTTCTGGCTCACCGGATTTACGCTCGCCTTGGCGCTGAGCTATGCGCTGTTTGCGTTGATGGGCGCTTGTGCCGCCTGCGTGGTGCTGAGCTGGGCTTGTGCCAAAGAAGTGAACCCGCCCCAGCTGTCGGGCATGTCCACGGCAGTCACCAACATGGGCGGCTTCCTGGCCAGCGCCTTGCTGCAGCCGCTGGTGGGCCTGGTGATGGACCTGCATTGGTCGGGCAGCCTGGTCAACGGCGTACGCGTGTATGGCAGCGATGATTTGCGCCTGGGCATGGCCTTGATGGCGGGCGTAGCTGGCGTGGGTGCAGCCGGGGCGTGGTACCTGAAGGAAACGGGTTGCCGCAATATCTGGGTGCAGCGCTAGGCTACGAGGCAGCTGGGCGGCCGACCACCCGCAGCAGCAGCTGGACCAACTGGTTCAGCTCAAACGGTTTGCCCACATGGTCGTTCATGCCCGCTTGCAGACAGGCAGCGCGGTCTTCCGCCATGGCATTGGCGGTCATGGCGATGATGGGCAGCTGGGCAAACGCCGGGTGTTTGCGGATGGTGCGCGTGGCTTCGTAGCCGTCCATGACCGGCATTTGCACGTCCATCAGTACCAGGTCAAACGCGCCAGGTTGCTGGAAAACCGCTTCCACACCCAGCTGGCCATTGGCGGCCACCGTGACCTGGGCCCCTTCGCCGCTGAGCAGGCCGTCGGCCACCATCTGGTTGATCTTGTTGTCTTCCACCAGCAAGATGCGCAGGCCTTGCAAGCGGCGCGGCTTGCTGCCCGATTCACGGCTGGCAGGGGCTGCAGCCATGGCCGGGGCGGGTTCGGCTTTCGGCAGGCGCAACACAAAGGCAAACGTGCTGCCCCGCCCCAGCACGCTTTGCAGGCTGAGTTCGCCGCCCATCAGTTCCACGATGCGCTTGGAAATAGCCAGCCCCAGGCCCGAGCCGCCAAAGCGCCGCGTGGTGCTGGATTCAGCTTGCGAAAAATGGCCAAAGATATGGGATTGCTGTTCCGGAGCAATGCCGATGCCAGTGTCGCGCACCGAAAACGCCAGCACGGCCTCGTGCTCGTCTTGGCTCAGTGCGCGTACCGCCACCACCACCTCGCCCGCATCGGTGAACTTGATGGCGTTGCCTGCCAGATTGATCAGCACCTGCTGCAAGCGCATGTCGTCGCCCAACAGGTGGGCGGGCACATCGGGGGCGAGTTCGAAGCGGATCTCCACCGGCTTGCTGCGCAGGTTGGCCGCCAGCACCACCGCCAGTTCGTCCAGCAGGCGCTGCACAGAGAACGGCCGCGGGTCCAGCGTCATCTTGCCGGCCTCGATCTTGGAGAAGTCCAGGATGTCGTTAATCAGGCCCAGCAAGGATTTGGCCGCACCTTCGGTCTTGTTCAGGTAGTCCTGCTGGCGCGCATCCAGCGGGGTGGACTGGGTGAGCGCCAGCAAGCCCAGAATGGCATTCATGGGGGTGCGGATTTCGTGGCTCATGTTGGCCAGGAACTCGCTTTTGGCACGGCTGGCCGCTTCGGCGGCCTGGCGGGCTTGCAGCAAGTCGGCGCTGGCCTGCTTTTGCGCCTCCAGCGTTACCAGGTGCTCGTTGTAGCCCTGCACCAATTGGGCGATTTCGTCGCGTGTCGACGGCACCGACAACGGCTGTTGCGCCACTTCGGGTTGTTGGTGCAGGGCGGTAAACCCCATGGACACGGCACGCACCGGCGTGACCACGTTGCGGGCGTAGCGCCAGGTCAAGGCACCTACGGCCGCCAGGCACAAGGCCATCACCCAGAGCGTGGCGGTGGTGAGGCGGTCAACCAGGTCGGTGACCATGGCCAGGGGCGTCAACATCACCACATGCCCGCCGGTGTAGTCCACGCCGAGCACGTCCATGATGGTGGGCACACCGTCCAGCATGAACCGGTGGTTGGCGCCGCCCTGGCGCAACAAGTCCACGAGTCCGGGTGCCAGTGGCTGCCCCAGCTGGCGCCTATCGGAATGCAGCACCACCCGGCCCTGGCGGTCCACCAGCATCAATTGCTGGCCGCTGGGCAGGGGCGAACGTTTGAGGTATTCGGCCAAAATGTCGTCCGACAGGCTAATCACCAGCAAGCCCACGGTGTCGGTCTGGCCGGTGTCGGGCCGGAAATGCCGAATGGCTCGCGAAACCGAGCGCACGTTGGCATAGCGGGAGTTGGGGTTGATATTGGGCGTGATGCCGCGCCACATGGTGGGGCGGTCGGCCTGCAACACCTCTTGCAGCAGCTGAGGTGCCTTGCGCGCAGCCTGTGGATCCACGGTCAGGGTTTCGCCAATATGAAAGTGGTTGCCCCCCTGAGAGAACAAATCCAGCGACACCAGCCCCTTGACCCGGATATAGCTGTTCAGGATGTACCCAATCTGCGCGCGCAGGTTCAGGGCGTCGTAACTGCTGGGAGTGGGGTTGTCTGCGGTGCGCAGGGCTTGCCCGATGGCATCGTTTCCCGCAATGTTGGTGGCCAGGTCTTCAATCTGGTCGTCGTACAAGCGCAGGTACGACGCAAAACTGCCCATCAGACGCACGTTTTCCACCTGGGCCTGCTCCAGCACCACGCCGCGTGCAATGTTCAGTGCGGTAAAGCCCAACACCACCACCGGCAACATGCCCGCCAGTAGCAAGTAGCCCAGCAGTTTGACGGTGATGTTCAGCTGAACGCGCACTCCAGCCCTCGGGTCACTCGGGGGTTAGGGTAAGGTGGTGGCGGTGATCAGGCGTGTGGGCACCGTGGTAACTGGCTCCACCGGCTCGCCGCGCACCAGGCGCATGGCGGCCACCACGCCTTGGTACCCTTGCTCGGCGGCCTGTTGGTCCACGGTGGCCGCCAGGCGTCCGGCCTTGACTTCGGACAGTGCCTCGGCCAAGGCGTCATAGCCTGCCACTTGCACCTTGGCAAGCCCTTTTTCCTGCAGGTATTTCACGGCACCCAGCGCCATCATGTCGTTGGCCGCAAACAGCAATCGGATGTCGGGGTGCTTGGCAAACAGGGCCTTGGTGACGCTGTAGGCTTCGTCAATCTTCCAGTTGGCAGTTTCAGACGCAACCAGCTTGATCTGCTTGTTCTCCAGCAACCCTCGCTGGGCTCCTTCTTTGCGTTGGCGCGCGTTGTCGGCACTGCGGATGCCCTCCAAGATGGCAGCCTGGGTGGGTGCAGTCACGGATTCGGCCAGGAACTTGCCCGCCTTGTAGGCACCGGCGTCGTTGTCCACGCTAATGAAGGGCACCACAGCAACACCCGCCGCCGCCAGGGCCTGCGCATCCAGCCGGTTGTCGATGTTGACCACCTTGATCCCGGCATCCATGGCTGTCTTGACCGACGCGACCAGGCTTTGCGAGTCGCCTGGCGCGATCACAATGGCGTCCACTTTGGCGGCGATCAGATCATTCACGATCTGAATCTGCTGCTCGATCGAGGTTTCTTGCGCGGCGGTACGAACCTGCAAGGAGATGCCCAGTTCCTTCTCGGCACGGCGCGCGCCTTTTTCCATTTCGATGAAGAAGGGGTTGGTCAAGGTCTTCATGACCAGGCCCACCGTCTTGGGTGCCACCGGCGCGGGCGCTGGCGCCGACGCCCCCGCGCCACTGTTTACCGGCCCCGTGCTGACCGATGGGCCGCTGGACTGCCCACAGGCCACCAGAACCGCCGCAACCATGGAAACCAAACCCAGTTTGATGTGTCTCATCAGGCGCTACTCCTTACGGTATTGGGGCCATCTTACTCCCGAGAGCCTACGTGGACATGACGCCGCCAACACCAGCAACCGGCGTGCCGTAAACGCCCGGTTTCACTTGCGGCAGCTTCTGGTTGTAGGCGTCATTGCCCACGGCATCGGTGTGGCCTTGCACCTCCAGCGCCAGCGTGGGCTTGGAGGCAATGGCCGCGCGGGCCCGCGCAAGCACCGCGTCGGATTCCGGTTTGAGCGTGGCCTGGTCAAAGTCAAACAGCACCCCCAACAGGGTCACGCGGCAGTCGTGCTGGAGGGCTTGTGCCAGATCGCTTAGGCCCGCATCGCCCACCTGCAGCATGGCTTCGCCCGGCGCGTGCCGCAGCACGGCCCACAGGTCGCGCCCCTGGGTCAGGTGCAGGGTGGCACTGAGGGGGTTGCGGGGGCGATCGTCCACCACCGTCCAGCCCGACTGGACCAAGGCTGGCTTCAAGCGTTCCCAGATGGCTTTGGGAGCCGCCTCGGTTGCGGTGGCCTTGAGCGATGCCTCCCAGTGGCGGCCGCGCACGATCTGCTGCGGGTCCTGCATAGTCGGCATGCGGGCTTCGCCATAGCGCTCGTCGGCGCTGATGCCCTGGACCACCAGGGTCGGCGCTAGACCCGACCAGGGTGGCAGGCTGGCGTTCGCTGCCCAAACCGCCAGCGGCACTGTCATGAAAAATGCGCAGAAAAGCTTGACGATGCGAACCATGACGCCCTCCGGTTGTGGTTGGCAGAGGCTAGCACAGCACTGCAGGCCAGCCAAGGATGCTTTTGATTCACTATGTTTTTTATAGCTGCTTACGCATATCCCATAAGGTCTGGAGCACGATTTTGCATATAAATTGGCCCTGAACTCGCTGGATCACTGGTGCCCAAGACCCCATCCAAGCCGTGGCTTTTTAACCAGTAGATCAAACGTTTGATTTAACTGGCTAGAATCCGCATCCATGTCTGACAACGCCCCCTCCTGCGCCGAGCCCAGCCCCCAGTCCCACCAGGGTGCGCCTTTGCGCAGCGACGGCGTGGAAGCGCGCAACCGCCTGCTGCTGGCCGCCCTGGCCCTGTTCGCCGCCAAGGGGTTTTCCAAGACCTCCACGCGCGAGATTGCCAAGACGGCCGGGATGAACCTGGCCTCTATCGCCTACTACTTCGGGGACAAGGCCGGGTTGTACCGCGCCGTATACAACGACCCCATGGGCTGCGGCCCGGCCGGGCTGGATGCGTTTGCGCACCCCGGCTTGCCATTGCGCGAAGCGCTGTTTGAGTTTCTCAAGGGTTTTACCGAACCCCTCAAGCAAGGCGACCTAGCCCAGCAGATGCTGCAACTGCACTTTCGCGAGATGCTGGAGCCCATGGGCCTGTGGCAGGAACACATTGACCAGTCCATCGCCCCCATGCACCAAGGTCTGGTCACCGTGCTGCAGCGCCATCTAAAACTGACCACGGATGACGATGACCTGCACCGCCTGGTGTTTTCCATATCCGGGCTGGGCATCCAACTGTTCATCAGCGCCGACATCATGCGCACCGTGCGCCCGGCGCTGGCCGACAGCCCCGCCGCCATCGACACCTACTGCGAACGGCTCACCGAATTTGCCCTGGCCATGGTGGCCTCCGAAGCCCAGCGCCGCCAAACCGGCACCCCCCTTTCTCCATCCTTGTCTGCCTCTGCCCAACCATGAAACCGCCCTACACCCGCCTATGGACGCCCCTGGCACTGAGCCTGGCGCTGTCCGCCTGCACCAGCTGGATGCCGCCCACCCAGGTCGACGCCGCCGCACCCGCCACCTGGAACGCTCCCCTGCCCCACCAGGGCAGCCAACAAGCCATGGCGCAGTGGTGGCAACAGCAGGGCGATGCGCGGCTGGTGGAACTGATAGCAGCCGCCCAGGCCGCCAGCCCCACGGTGTCGGCCGCGCTGGCCCGGGTGGAAACCGCGCGCGCCCAGCAGGCCACCGCCTTTGGAGCTTTGGTACCCAACGTAGGCGTGCAAGTGGCCGCCAGCCGGGGCGTGAGCCAACCCGACTTTCCGGTGACCGAGATGCGCCAAAGCGGCCTGCAAGCGGCTTGGGAGATCGACCTGGTGGGCGCCAACCGCGCCGTCAACCGTGCCGCCCAGGCCAATGTGGAGGGCAGCCAGGCCCAGTGGCACGACGCCCGCGTGTCCGTAGCGGCCGAAGTGGCGAACCTGTATTACGGGCTGGACCACTGCAACCAGCAACTGGCCCTGGCGCGCAAGGACGCCGCCTCGCGCCAGGAAACCGCCCGGCTGACCGAGCTGACCGCCAAAGCCGGGTTTGTGGCTCCGTCGGTCGCCTCCATGGCCCGCGCCAGTGCCGCCGATGGCAACAGCCGCGTCACGCAGCAGGCGGTGCAATGCGACATCACCGTCAAGGCCCTGGTTGCCCTGACCGCGCTGCCCGAGCCGGATTTGAGACAAAAACTGGCTCTAGCCCCCGTCAAACCTGCGCAAGGCGCTTCTATTTCGATAGCTAGTGTGCCCGCCCAGACCATTGCCCAGCGCCCGGACATCTTCAGCGCCGAGCGCGACGTGATGGTGGCCAGTGCCCAGGTGGGTGCCGCCGTGGCGCAGCGCCTGCCGCGCCTGACGCTCACCGGCAACATCGCCGCTACGCGGCTGCGCACCAATGGCGTGGACAGCGACGGCACCACCTGGTCGTTTGGCCCGCTGGCCATCAACCTGCCCCTGTTTGACGGGGGCCAGCGCGCCGCCGCCGTGCAATCGGCCGAGGCCAACTACCGCGCCGTGGTGAGCGGCTACCAGGCCAAGGTGCGCAACGCCGTGCGCGAGGTGGAAGAAGCCCTGCTCACCCTGCGCAGCACGCAAGACCGCGCGCAAGACGCCCGCACCTCGGCCGACGGCTACGCCCAGACCCTGGCCGCCACCCAGACCCGCTACAGCCAGGGCCTGGCCAGCCTGGTGGAGCTGGAAGACGCCCGGCGCAGCGCGCTGGCCGCCGATTCCGCCTTGCTCGCGCTGGACCTGGAACGCAACCGCGCCTGGATCGCCCTGTACCGCGCCCTGGGCGGCGGCTTTGAACCCCAGAGCGTGACCGGCACGGCCAGCGCCCCAGCCGCCACAACCCCCTGAAACCGCCCCCGCACGGCCCCCAACTTTTTTCAACCCCGACCCACGTTGAGCGAATTTGTATGAAAACCCCTTTCTCGACCCGCTTTCCCGCTGCCGCCCACGCCCTGTCCCTGCCGCCCGCCACCCTCACCCTGGTGCTGGCCGGTGTGCTCACCCTGGGGGGGCTGGGGCTGATGGCCTCGCGCAGCCAGGCCGCCGACACCCCCAAGACCGGTGCCGCCAAGCCCGCGCTCACGGTGGTGCTGACCCAGCCACAAAACGCCAACCTGCCCATTCGCCTGGCCGCCAACGGCAGCGTGGCCGCCTGGCAGGAAGCCAGCGTGGGGGCCGAAGCCAATGGCCTGCGCGTGGCTGAGCTGCATGCCAACGTGGGCGATGCCGTAAAACGCGGCCAGTTGCTGGCGCGCTTTGCCGACGAGAGCGTGCAGGCCGACGTGGCCCTGGCCCGCGCCAGCCTGGCCGAAGCGCAGGCCAACGCGCTCGATGCCGCCGCCAACGCCGAGCGCGCCCGCGCCGTGCAAGGCAGCGGTGCCCTGAGCGCCCAGCAGATCAACCAGTACCTCACCCAGGAACAAACCGCCAAGGCCCGCGTGGAATCGGCCAAGGCCCAGCTGGATGCCCAGCTGCTGCGCCTGAAGCACACCCAGCTGCTGGCCCCGGACGCCGGCATCATCTCCGCCCGCATGGCCACCGTGGGTGCCGTGGTGGGTGCCGGTACCGAGATGTTCAAGCTGATCCGCCAGGGCCGCCTGGAGTGGCGCGGCGAAGTCACCTCCACCGAACTGGGCCGCATTGCACCCGGCGCCGGTGTGCTGCTGACCGCCCCCGGTGGTGCCCAGGCCAAGGGCAAGGTGCGCACCGTGGCCCCCACGGTGGACCCGGCGACCCGCAATGGCCTGGTGTACGTGGATCTGCAGGGCCTATCGCCCAGCGTGACCGCTGGCTTCAAGCCGGGCATGTATGCGCGGGGCGAGTTTGAACTGGGGATATCCAGCGCGCTGACCGTGCCGCAATCGGCCGTAGTGGTGCGTGACGGCTTTAGCTATGTAGCCCGCGTGGGTGCCGAGAACCGGGTGTCCCAGGTCAAGGTGCAGACCGGCCGCGTGGTGGGCAGTGCGGTGGAAATCCTCGCCGGGCTCCAACCCCAAGACAAGGTGGTGCGCAGCGGCGGCAGCTTCCTCTCCGATGGCGATCTGGTCCGGGTTGCAGATGAAAAAGCGGCTCCAGCCCCCGTGAAACCTGCGCAAGCAGCTAGCAAATAAGGAGCAAAACCGTTATGAATGTCTCCGCCTGGTCGATCAAGAACCCCATTCCCGCCGTCATGTTTTTCGTGATGGTGACGTTGGCGGGTCTGTATTCGTTTGGTGCCATGAAGGTGCAGCAGTTCCCCGACATCGAGCTGCCCACCGTCACCGTCTCGGCCAGCCTGCCCGGTGCCGCACCGGCGCAGCTGGAAACCGAGGTGGCCCGCAAGCTGGAAAACGCCATTGCCTCGCTGCAAGGCCTGAAAAATATCTACACCAATGTGCAAGACGGTGCCGTCACCATCACCGCAGAGTTCCGCCTGGAAAAGCCCACCCAGGAAGCCGTGGACGACGTGCGCAGCGCCGTGCAGCAGGTGCGCAGCGACCTGCCTGGCGATTTGCGCGACCCCGTGGTGAGCAAGATGAACCTGTCGGGCTCGCCGATTCTGGCCTTCACCCTGCGCTCGGGCCAGCTCGACGACGAGGGCTTGAGCTGGTTTGTGGACAACACCATCACCCGCGCCCTGTTGGGCGTGCGCGGTGTAGGCTCGGTGGTGCGCGTGGGTGGCGTCACCCGCGAAGTGCAGGTGGCGCTGGACCCGCTCAAGCTGCAAGGCCTGGGGGCAACCGCAGCCGACGTGTCGCGCCAGCTGAAAGCGGTGCAGATCGAGGCCGCCGGTGGCCGCGCCGACCTGGGCGGCTCCGAACAGCCCATGCGCACCCTGGCCACGGTGGCCACGGTGGATGAACTGGCGCGCCTGGAACTCACCTTGTCCAATGGCCGCCGCGTGCGCCTGGACGAGATTGCCGCCGTGCGGGACACGGTGGCCGAGCAGCGCAGCTTTGCCACCCTGAACGGCAAGCCCGTGGTGGGTTTTGAAATTACCCGCAGCAAGGGGGCCAGCGAAGTGGAAGTGGGTGCGGCCGTGCTCAAGGCCCTGGACGAACTCAAGGCCAAGCACCCCGACCTGGAACTGACCCAAGCCTTTGACTTCGTGACCCCGGTGCAGGAGGAGTTTGACGCCTCCATGACCATGCTCTACGAAGGCGCGCTGCTGGCGGTGATCGTGGTCTGGTTCTTTCTGCGCAACTGGCGCGCCACGCTGGTGTCGGCGGTGGCGCTGCCCTTGTCCGCCATTCCGGCGTTCATCGGCATGCACTACATGGGCTTTACCACCAACGTGGTGACCCTGCTGGCCATGTCGCTGGTGATCGGCATTTTGGTGGACGACGCCATTGTGGAAGTGGAGAACATTGAGCGCCACCTGCGCATGGGCAAGACGCCCTACCAGGCCGCCATGGAAGCCGCCGATGAAATCGGCCTGGCGGTGATTGCCACCACCTTTGCGCTGATTGCCGTGTTCCTGCCCACCGCGTTCATGAGCGGCGTGGTCGGCAAGTTCTTCAAGCAGTTTGGCTGGACGGCCGTGTTTGCCGTGTTTGCCTCGCTGGTGGTGGCGCGCATGCTCACGCCCATGATGGCCGCTTACATCATGAAGCCCTCCACCCACGTGCACGAGGAGCCGGTGTGGATGCCGCTGTACCTGAAGATCACGCGCTGGACCCTGCACCACCGCTGGATCACCATGTTTTCGGCCATCGCCTTCTTCATTGGTTCGCTCATGCTGGTGCCCCTGATTCCCAGCGGCTTCATCCCGCCCGACGACAACTCGCAAACCCAGGTCTACCTGGAATTGCCCCCGGGCACCACGCTGGCGCAAACCCACGCGGCCGCCGAGCAGGCCCGCACCATCGTCATGCAGGTGCCGCACGTGAAAAGCGTCTACACCACCGCCGGTGGTGGTTCAGTCGGCTCCGACCCTTTCATGGGCGGTGCCAGTACCGAGGTGCGCAAAGCCACGCTGACCGTGCTGCTGGACGATCGCGGCCAACGCCCGCGCAAGCAAGCCGTGGAAAACGACATGCGCACCGCCCTGCAAACCCTGCCCGGTGCGCGCTTCAAGGTGGGCCTGGGCGGCTCGGGTGAGAAGTACATGCTGGCCTTGAAGAGTGAAGACCCGGTGGCGCTGTCGCAAGCGGCGGCGGCGGTGGAGAAAGACCTGCGCACCATCGCCGGCTTGGGCAACATCTCGTCCAGCGCCAGCCTCACGCGCGCCGAGGTCGCCATCCGCCCGGACTTTGCCCGCGCGGCCGACCTGGGTGTGACCAGCGCCGCCATCGCCGAGACGCTGCGTATTGCCACCGTGGGCGACTATGAAACCGCGCTGCCCAAGCTCAACCTGAGCCAGCGCCAAGTGCCCATCGTGGTCAAGCTCCGCACCGATGCGCGCCAGGACCTGGAGCAGCTCGGCCGCCTGATGGTGCCCGGCGTGAAGGGCCCGGTCCTGCTGAGCCAGGTGGCCACGTTCGAGATGTCGGGCGGCCCGGCCATGATCAGCCGCCTGAACCGCGTGCGCAACGTCAACTTCGAGGTGGAACTCTCGGGCGTGCCCCTGGGCGAAGTGACCGAGGCCGTGGCCAAGCTGCCTTCCATCGTCAACCTGCCTGCGGGCGTGCAGCAGGTGGAAATTGGCGACGCCGAGGTGCAGGGCGAGATGGTGGCCGGTTTTGCCCTGGCCATGGGCACCGGCGTGCTGTGTATCTACATTGTGCTGGTGCTGCTGTTCAAGGACTTCATGCACCCGATCTCGGTCATCCCGGCGGTGATTCTGTCGTTTGGCGGCGCGTTCATGGGCCTGCTCATTTCCGGCAAGATGCTGTCCATGCCCTCGTTCATCGGGCTGGTGATGCTCATTGGCGTCTCCACCAAGAACTCCATCTTGCTGGTGGAGTACGCCATCATGGCGCAGCGTGAGCATGGGCTGTCGCGCTTCGATGCGCTGGTGGACGCCTGCCACAAGCGCGCCCGCCCCATCATCATGACCACCATCGCCATGGTGGCCGGCATGATCCCGCTGGTGATCGGCCTGGGCAATGCCGACAACAGCTTTCGCGCCCCCATGGCCGCAGCGGTGATCGGCGGGCTCATCACCTCCACCATCCTGAGCCTGCTGGTCACGCCCAGCTTCTTCTCCATCGTGGATGACATCGAGCATTTTGTGGGGGTGGGCAAGCGCAAGCTGATGGCCGCATTCGGCAAGGCAGCGCCCCAGCCAGCGGCAGGAACCTGATGTGACGATCGGACGGTGTGGACTGCGCAATGCAGGCGCACAGTCCACGCCGATCGAACGAATCCCCGGCATCGCTTTGGGCTCTGGGCTACACTGAAACGCCAGAGGACATCTGGTCCGAAGCGAGGTGGCGTATGTTTGAATTTTTAAGTCGGGGACGGGCCAAGGGCGACAAAAAGGAACCGGACGTCGGGCCCTCGACCATGCCGCAGACCATGCAGTTCAGTGCAACCCAGCGCGACATGGCCCGACTGACCTTGCAACACTTGCTGCGCCACCACGCCATTCCGGCGCAGTGGATTCGGGGCGAGTTGGTGCCCATTCATATCCCGGGTGAGGGCGACGCCTTGTTGCTCCAATTGGAAATCCTGCAGTGGAACGACGCACTGGTGCTCAATGCCTTTGCGCTGCAAAACGAGTTGCTGCAAGGATTGCGCCGTTTTGATCCCGCCACCAATGGCACGCGGTACCTGTTTTCCTGGAAGTTTCACCCCGATTGCGGTTGCCCCTATACGGCGCTTCCCGACGCCGCCTATTGGCGCACGCAGACCGAATCCACGCAAGCACCCGCTGCGGTGGCGAGCCCACCGCTACCAGCACATGTTGGCGAGCCAGAGCCTGCTGACGATGACCATGGTTTCGCCCCAACCCAATTGCGTGGCATTGAACCGTAGTCGCGACAGCACGTTTTCATCAAACTACGCCCCACCATGAGCACTCGTTACCCACTGCCCGATCTCAATACCCTGCCCGCCGACATCCAGGCCAAGATCCTGGAAGTGCAGGAAAAATCAGGCTTCATTCCCAATGTCTTCCTGGCACTGGCCCGTCGGCCTGCAGAGTGGCGTGCTTTCTTTGCCTACCACGACGCGATCATGCTGCGCGAGGATTCCAGCCTGACCAAGGGTGACCGGGAGATGATCATTACCGCCACCAGTGCAGCCAACCACTGCCTGTATTGCGTGGTCGCGCATGGAGCACTCTTGCGCATTTTTGAAAAGAAACCTTTGGTGGCCGACCAGGTGGCCGTGAACTTTCGCAAGGCCGACATCACGCCGCGCCAACGTGCCATGCTGGACTTTGCCATGAAGGTCTGTCTGCACTCTGACACGGTGGAGGAAGCCGATTTTCTGGCATTGCACGCCCACGGTTTCAGTGACGAGGACATTTGGGACATTGGTGCCATCACGGCGTTTTTTGGACTGTCCAACCGCATGGCCAACTTGTTGGGCATGATGCCCAACCCCGAGTTCTATTTGCTGGGACGGGTGCCCCGCGCAAAGTAGTGCAGCAGGAACCCTTAGGCCCGCGCATTCCTACAATGCATGCATGGCCATTCCCCAGACTTTCATCCAGGAGCTGATTGCCCGCGCGGACGTCGTTGAGGTGGTCGGACGCTATGTCCAGCTGAAGAAAGCCGGAGCCAATTTCCAGGGGCTGTGCCCCTTTCATACAGAGAAGTCGCCGTCGTTCAGTGTCAGTCCGACCAAGCAGTTCTACCACTGCTTCGGGTGTGGGAAGAACGGCAATGCCATCGGGTTTCTGATGGATCACGCAGGGATGGGGTTCGTGGAGGCGGTGAAGGATCTGGCCCAGCACTATGGGCTGCAGGTACCCGAGGACGATGCCAGCCCCGCCGACCGCGAGCGCGCGCAGGCGGCCCGCCACAAGCAAACGACCCTGACCGAGGTTCTGGAAAAAGCCGCCGAGGCCTACCGCAAGCATTTGAAGGACTCACCCCGCGCCGTAGGCTATTTCAAGGGTCGTGGGTTGTCAGGTGCAATCGCCAAGCAATATGGACTGGGGTATGCCCCGGAAGGCTGGCGCAGCCTGGCCAGCGTGTTCCCGCACTACGACGATCCCTTGTTGGTGGAGAGCGGTCTGGTCATTTCCAGTACCGAAGAAGGCGGCGAAGAAAAGCGCTACGACCGTTTTCGCGATCGGGTGATGTTCCCCATTCGCAACATCCAGGGCGAATGCATCGGCTTTGGCGGAAGGGTTTTGGGTAACGACAAGCCCAAGTACCTGAACTCGCCGGAAACCCCGGTCTTCAGCAAAGGGCGTGAGCTCTACGGCCTGTTCGAGGCGCGTACGGCCTTGCGCGAACAAGGTTATGTCTTGGTTACCGAGGGGTATATGGACGTGGTTGCCCTGGCGCAGTTGGGTTTTCCCAATGCGGTGGCGACGCTGGGAACGGCCTGCACGGCCGAACATGTACACAAGCTGTTTCGGTTTACCGATGCCGTGGTTTTTAGCTTTGACGGCGATGCCGCTGGACGCCGCGCCGCACGCAAAGCGCTGGACGCGGCCTTGCCCTATGCCAGCGACGTGCGTTCGATCAAGTTTCTGTTCTTGCCCACCGAGCACGATCCCGACAGCTTTATCCGAGCCAACGGAACCGAGGCGTTTGCCCACTATGTCAGCAACGCCCTGCCGCTGAGCCGCTTCTTGGTGGAAGCGGCCAGCGACGAATGCGATATGACCAGCGCTGAGGGCCGGGCCCACATGGCGGCCAACGCTCGTCCCCTATGGCAAGGGTTGCCTGAAGGGGCTTTGAAACTGCAGCTGCTCGGAGAGATCGCCAACTTGGTCCAGTTAGGACCCACCGAGCTCGCCGCGCTCTGGTCCAGCGCGGGTGGTGCCCCGGCGTCACGTGGTGCATTGCAAGCGGACGCCGGCCCGACGTCTGATCGGCGGCCTAGTCGGCGCAACCCATCTGCCAGCGCCATCCTGCAGACCAGCTCAGCACCGTCAAACCGGTCGGCGCGTGCGAGAAGCGGGCATAGAACCCGCGTTCACTCCCGTGCCGACCACGCAACCCGCATCCTCCTGCAGCACAGCGCACTGTGGGACACACTGAACGCCGAAGACCACGCACTGCTGTGCACCTTGCCGGATCCCCACGGGGCGCTGCTGGTCTGGTTGGAAGGGCAGCTGCATGAGCACGGGCCATTGGCCTGGGGCATGCTGCGTGAATCGTTGCCGGGGCACGCACAGGAAGACCTGGCATTGCGCTTGATGGCCAACCTCCCGCCTGCACTGGATGGCGCACTGAAAGATGCCAGCTTGGAGCTGCGCGACCTACTTAACCGCATGTTGGTCGACGAGTTGAAGTCCCTGGAAACAGAAGCCATCACGCTCGCGGCCTCGGATCCCGCAGCCTTGCAACGCTACCGGCAATTGCATGCGCGTCGCCTGCAAATCGAAAACTTGTTGCAAAGCACGCCCTAAACGATCAGACCACCTGGCTGCATGCCACTTCTTTCAACCAAAGAAACAGCATTTGCCCGTACAATACGCGGTTAATCTGGCAAGAGCGACAGCAGCACCTCCGGCACCGGCCTTCGCGTTGAAATTCCCAACCGGCCAACTTTCCGCAAGGACTGCACTCCAAATGATCGCCCTCCTATCTTGCCTCTGAGGGATTCTCCTCGCTGTTTGGCCTTGCTGCTGCCCGCTTCGGCAGTGCAGACGGCAACTTCTCGATCTGATTTTTTTTGGATGAACTGAGGTTTACGCATGCCCACTCAAAAAACTGTCAAAGCTGCCGCCAAGTCTGTCAAAGCGAAGTCCCCCGCCAAACCGGAAAAAATTGAAAAGAAAGCGTCTGCGCCAGTGCCTGCATCCAAATCCAAATCCGTCGAAGTCGAAGTTATCGCCAAAAAGAAGCCGGGGCGTCCTCCCAAGGCTGCTGCGGCCGAATCCAGCGCTCCTCCCAAGACCGGGGCCAAACGCGGACGCAAACCCAAAGCGGGGGCTGCAGCCGACAGCGCAGAAGACGACGTTGATCTAAGCGACCTCGAGGTCGAGGAACCCCAAGCCGAAGTCGAAGCAGGCCCCGTCGAAAAGGCCAAGCCACTGCGCATGAAGATCAGCAAGGCCAAGGAACGGGCCTTGATGAAGGAGTTCGGGCTAGACGAAGCCGTTTTATCTGAAGAGGACATGGCCAAGCGCCGCCTGCGCCTGAAAGCCCTGATCAAGCTCGGCAAGAGCCGCGGCTACCTGACCCATGGCGAGATTTCGGACCACCTGCCCGACAAGTTGGTTGACGCCGAAACACTGGAAGTCGTGATTTCCATGTTGAATGACATGGGAGTCGCGGTCTATGAGCAAACGCCCGACGCTGAAACCCTGTTGTTGAATAACACCGGGCCTACCGCTTCCACGGAAGAAGAAGCCGAAGAAGAAGCCGAGGCTGCCCTGAGCACGGTGGACAGCGAGTTTGGTCGCACCACCGATCCCGTGCGCATGTACATGCGTGAAATGGGCACCGTCGAGTTGCTGACCCGTGAAGGTGAAATTGAAATTGCCAAGCGCATCGAAGGTGGTCTGATGGCAATGATGGAGGCTATATCAGCCTCACCCGCCACCATCGCCGAGATCTTGCGTCTGGGCGAGGAAATCCGTGAAGGCAAGGTTGTCATTACCACTATCGTGGATGGATTTTCCAATCCCAATGAAGCCGACGACTATGTGGCTGAGGAAGACTTCGACGAGTTCGATGAGGAAGACGACGACGACGGCAAAGGCGGCTCCAAAGCGCTGACCAAAAAGCTCGAAGAGCTCAAAAAGCAGGCACTGGAGAAGTTTGACAATCTGCGCCTGCTGTTTGAAAAAGTGCACAAGGTCTACGACAAGGAAGGTTACGGCACGCCGCACTACGTCAAGGCCCAGCACGCGCTGAGCGAAGAATTGATGACCATTCGCTTTACCGCCAAGGCCATTGAGCGCCTGTGTGACATGGTGCGCGGTCAGGTGGACGACATCCGCAAGAAAGAGCGCGAGCTGCGTCGCATCATTGTCGACAAATGCGGCTACCCGCACGAGCAGTTCGTGGCCGAGTTCAGTGGCCGCGACAAGCACGGCCACAAGGCTGTCTCGCACTTGCTAGATTTGCATTGGATCGAGAAGCAAGCCAATGCCGGAAAACCCTGGAGTGCGGTCATGGGGCGCAATATCCCGCCCGTGCAAGATATTCAGCAGCGACTGAAGGACCTGCAGGCAGCGGTAGTAGTCCCACTGGAAGACCTCAAAGCCATCAACAAGCGCATGAATGAAGGCGAAGCTTCTTCGCGCGCAGCCAAGAAGGAAATGATCGAGGCCAACCTGCGCCTGGTGATTTCCATCGCCAAGAAGTACACCAACCGCGGCCTGCAGTTCCTGGACTTGATCCAGGAGGGCAACATCGGCCTGATGAAGGCGGTGGACAAGTTCGAATACCGACGTGGCTACAAGTTTTCGACCTACGCCACCTGGTGGATTCGCCAGGCCATTACGCGCTCGATCGCCGACCAGGCACGCACCATCCGCATTCCGGTGCATATGATCGAAACCATCAACAAGATGAACCGCATCAGCCGCCAGCATCTGCAGGAGTTCGGCTTCGAGCCGGATGCTTCCGTGCTGGCCGAGAAGATGGAGATCCCCGAGGACAAGATCCGCAAGATCATGAAGATCGCCAAAGAGCCGATCTCCATGGAAACCCCCATTGGCGACGACGACGATAGCCACCTGGGCGATTTCATCGAAGACAGCGCCAACACGGCCCCCATGGAGGCTGCCATGCAGGCGGGCCTGCGCGACGTGGTCAAAGACATCCTGGACAGCCTCACGCCACGCGAAGCCAAGGTGCTGCGCATGCGCTTCGGTATCGAAATGACCTCCGACCACACGCTGGAGGAAGTGGGCAAGCAATTTGACGTAACGCGTGAGCGCATCCGCCAGATTGAGGCCAAAGCGCTGCGCAAGTTGAAGCACCCCAGCCGCTCGGACAAGCTGCGCAGCTTTACCGATAACCTGTGACCTCCACGCTCCGCCACTGCACAGGCCCCTGGCCCCGGGGGCTCATTTTTCTTGGGGCGGCCCTGCGGGAAATTGCCGTTTCTAGCCTATGGCAGTAGCAGCTCCCTACAAGTTGGCCGGTGTCATGGGTTGGCCGGTGGCGCATTCGCGCTCACCGCTGATCCACAACCACTGGATTGCAAGACTCGGCCTGCAAGGGGCGTACGTGCTGTTGCCGGTGCAGCCCGAGCGCTTGGAGCAGGCCTTGCGTGCCTTGCCAGTCATGGGCTTTGCAGGCTGCAACCTGACCATTCCGCACAAGGTCGACGCAGTGGATCTGGTCGACCGGGTGGACCCGGTGGCTGCGCGCATTGGTGCTGTCAATACGATCGTCGTTGAACCCGATGGCACCCTCACTGGGCGCAATACGGACGCCTATGGCTATATCCAAAGCCTGGCCGAAGCCCAGCCGAACTGGCGTGCCGATGCAGGCCCCATTACGGTCGTCGGGGCGGGCGGCGCAGCCCGCGCAGTATTGGTGGGATTGATCGATGCGGGGGCTACGAGCATCCGGCTGACTAATCGCAGCAACGCCAAAGCAGATGCCATGGCCAAGGAATTTGGTGGTCCTGTTCAGTCTGTTGCATGGGCGGACCGCCACGACGCACTGCAAGACTGCAACTTGCTGGTGAATACCACCAACCAAGGCATGCATGGCCAAGCGCCACTCGATGTTTCCTTGAATGTACTGGCTCCCGGTGCCGTTGTGTCCGATATCGTCTATGTGCCGCTGCAGACACCGCTTCTGGCAGAAGCCGCGCGTCGCGGGCACCCAACAGTACATGGCCTGGGTATGCTGGTCCACCAGGCGCGCGCAGCTTTTCAGGCGTGGTTCGAAATCCTGCCGCAGGTCGATGCAGACTTAATGACCAAAGTTTTGGATGGTCTGTAAGAAAATTACCGCGTTTCCTTGTTCGCCCGCTCGTTGACGAAACCAAACGCAAACTTCAGTGCGTCATCCAGCGCTGTCTCGATCGTGTGGCGCTCTTGTTCCGTGAGATAAAACATCAGGTCCACGTCGTGACGCACGTACCGTGCGGGCAAGCGGTTCAGAGCCACGCAAGCCACGTCCCCCAACATATCGTTATTGAACTCGGGAAAACTGTCCGCTCGACGCGCAACTTCCTCAAACACCAGGCGCTCGTAATAGTTGTGCACCTGCTCAAAATTGAATCCCATATCCAGACCTCCAGTGCTAGGCTGCATGCCAATTGTTCGCAACCTTAGCACCTCCACCAACACCTGACAAGCAAACAACGTTTGCAAGCGGTTACAGCTACAAAACTGGTAGCACTGATAAAACTGCGCTATAGTTTGGCTCCAAATCACCCAGTCGCGCAACTGCCGCGGCGACCGTTGTACCGTATCGAGGAGAGGTTTTGAATGAGCGCAAAAGAATCGGTTGCCGTGGGCCAGTTATTGAGTTTGCTGGAGTCTCGCTACGCCATGCGGGTGCTGTGGGCACTGCGGGACGGTCACTCCCAAACTTTTAGACTGCTGCAAGATAGTGTTGGCGGCATTACACCCAACACGTTGAACACCCGAATCAAGGAATTGCGTGAAGCGGGCCTCATGACTCACGGCAGTGATGGGTACGCCGTCACTACCGCTGGAGCCGACTTGTTGAAGCGCATGGGCGATCTCCAGGCTTTCGCGACCAAATGGGCGCAGGGCCAAGCCAAAAAAGCGGCTCGCTAAAGATTTTCTTTGCGGTTTGCAGCCAGGTGTTTCACCCACCGGGCGCGAAAACTGCTTCACCACGGGATACAGGACAGCCAATGGCTGTCCTTTTTCGTGGGGCATAATTTCCGGTTCTGTAAAGGAATAACACCATATGCAAACCACATCTAGCGGCCTTCAATATCTCGACACCGTAGAAGGCGATGGAGCCACTGCCACCAAAGGCCAGCATGTCAAAGTTCACTATACCGGCTGGCTGTATAACGACGGTGTGCAAGGTGCCAAGTTTGACTCCAGCAAAGATCGCAACGATCCCTTTGTGTTCAGACTGGGTGCCGGCATGGTGATCAAAGGATGGGATGAGGGTGTGGCAGGCATGAAGATCGGCGGCACACGCACTTTGATCATTCCGGCAGACTTGGGATACGGTGCACGTGGTGCGGGCGGCGTGATCCCTCCCAATGCGACGCTGAAGTTCGATGTGGAACTGCTGGACTTGTCCTAAGCCAATCGGCGCTTTGCCTGGGGCAGCCTGCCCCACTTTCCGTTACGAACGGGGCTTGAAATGCACCGCGCAGCCCCCAGTTCACGGATATCTTTTTTGTTTTGCCCTCTGATTCCTGGTTCAGCATGTCTGAGAACAATATTTCCCCCGAACCCGAAGCGTCCCCCGCCGCAACAGAACCTGTCACGCCATCCGTTGACATGAGCCCTGCTTCCGACAACCCTGCCTCGGCCGCGGTCGAAGCTGAATTGGCCTCGCTCAAAGCCAAGTGCGCCGATTTGGCGGACCAGTTCTTGCGCGCCAAGGCCGATGCCGAGAACGCCCGCCGCCGCGCCGAAGACGAAATTTCCAAGGCTCGCAAGTTTGCCGTGGAGGGGTTTGCCGAGAACCTGCTGCCGGTAGTGGACAGCCTGGAAGCCGGTCTAGCCATTCAGGATGCAACTATCGAGCAAATCCGCGAAGGCGCGCAAGCCACCTTGCGCCAATTACTATCAGCACTGGAGCGCAACAAGGTTGTGGCTATCGCCCCAGCTGCGGGAACCAAGTTCGACCCCCACCAGCACCAGGCCATCAGCATGGTGCCGTCGGAACAGGACGCCAACACGGTGGTAGGGCTGCTGCAAAAGGGCTACACCATTGCCGAACGCGTCATGCGTCCGGCGCTGGTCACCGTCAGCGCACCGAAATAACCCTCTTGAAATTGCCCCTATCGGCATCAAGTGAACAACATCTGAATTTTTGAATCCCGCATCAGGAGAACATCATGGGAAGAATCATTGGTATTGACCTCGGCACCACCAACTCGTGCGTCGCCATCATGGAGGGCAATTCGCCCAAGGTGATCGAAAACGCCGAGGGCGCCCGCACCACCCCGTCCATCATCGCCTACCAAGAAGACGGCGAAGTGTTGGTGGGCGCCTCCGCCAAGCGCCAGGCCGTCACCAACCCGAAGAACACACTGTATGCAGTCAAGCGCCTGATCGGGCGCAAGTTTGCTGAAAAGGAAGTGCAAAAGGACATCGACCTGATGCCCTACAAGATCGCCGCCGCCGACAACGGCGACGCCTGGGTGGAAGTACGCGGCAACAAACTCGCACCCCAGCAGATCAGCGCTGACGTGCTGCGCAAGATGAAGAAGACCGCCGAAGATTACCTGGGCGAAGCCGTCACCGAGGCTGTCATTACGGTACCGGCCTACTTCAACGACGCCCAGCGTCAAGCTACCAAGGATGCCGGTCGCATCGCCGGTCTGGACGTCAAGCGCATCATCAACGAACCCACGGCTGCGGCCCTGGCTTTCGGCCTGGACAAGAATGAAAAGGGCGACCGCAAGATCGCCGTGTACGACTTGGGCGGCGGTACCTTTGACATCTCCATCATCGAAATTGCCGACGTCGACGGCGAGAAGCAGTTCGAAGTGCTGTCCACCAACGGGGACACCTTCCTGGGCGGTGAAGATTTCGACCAACGTGTGATCGACTTCATCATCTCCGAGTTCAAGAAAGAGCAAGGCGTTGACCTATCCAAAGACGTGCTGGCCCTGCAACGCCTGAAGGAAGCTGCCGAAAAAGCCAAGATCGAGCTGTCTTCCAGCGCCCAGACCGACATCAACCTGCCCTACATCACGGCCGATGCGTCCGGCCCCAAGCACCTCAACATCAAGCTCACCCGCGCCAAGCTGGAAAGCCTCGTCGAAGAGCTGATTGAGCGCACGATTGCGCCTTGCCGTACCGCCCTCAAGGACGCGGGCGTGACGGCTTCGGCCATTCACGACGTGATCCTGGTCGGCGGCATGACCCGCATGCCCAAGGTACAGGAAAAAGTGAAGGAGCTTTTCGGCAAAGAGCCGCGCAAGGACGTGAACCCTGACGAAGCTGTGGCCGTAGGTGCCGCCATCCAGGGCCAGGTCTTGAGCGGTGACCGCAAGGACGTGCTGCTGTTGGACGTGACCCCCCTGTCTCTGGGCATCGAAACCCTGGGTGGCGTCATGACCAAGATGATCACCAAGAACACCACCATCCCGACGAAATTTGCGCAGACGTTCTCCACCGCTGACGACAACCAACCCGCCGTGACTATCAAGGTTTTCCAGGGCGAGCGTGAAATTGCCGCGGGCAACAAGATGCTGGGCGAGTTCAACCTGGAGGGCATTCCGCCCGCACCGCGCGGCCTGCCCCAGATTGAGGTGTCCTTTGACATCGACGCCAACGGCATCTTGCATGTGGGCGCCAAGGACAAGGGCACCGGCAAGGAAAACAAGATCACCATCAAGGCCAACTCGGGCCTGTCTGAGGCCGAGATCCAGCAGATGGTGAAAGACGCCGAGCTCAATGCTGCCGAAGACAAGAAGAAGCTTGAGTTGGTGCAGGCCAAGAACCAGGCCGATGCCAGCGTGCATAGCGTCAAGAAGAGCCTGACCGAATACGGTGACAAACTCGAAGCCGGTGAAAAAGAGAAGATCGAAGCGGCTATCAAGGAACTGGAAGACGCCATCAAGAGCGACGACAAGGACGCCATTGAGTCCAAAAATACGGCCTTGATGACTGCCAGCCAGAAACTGGGCGAGAAGATGTACGCTGACATGCAGGCCAAGCAGGCTGCCGAAGGCGGTGCGCCGGGTGCCGAGCAGGCCGCTGGTGCCGGTGCATCTGCAGGGGCCAGCCATGGCGCGACCGATGACAATGTGGTCGACGCCGAAGTAAAGGAAGTCAAGAAGGGCTGAACAACGCCGCCTGAGCGTGCGACTGACAGCACGCCGCGCCCGACGGATTCCTCCGTGAACCGTCGGCGCGGCTTTTTGCGTACTGAGTGGTAACCATGGCAAAACGAGACTATTACGAAGTTCTGGGCGTTCCCAAGAATGCCTCAGAAGACGACATCAAGAAGGCCTACCGCAAGCTGGCCATGAAGCATCACCCCGACCGCAACCAGGGTGATTCGGCCAAGGCCGCCGAGGAAAAGTTCAAGGAAGCCAAGGAAGCCTACGAGATGCTGTCCGACGGGCAAAAGCGCGCCGCCTACGACCAGCATGGCCATGCCGGGGTGGACCCCAACATGCGCGGCCCTGGTGAAGGGTTCGGGGGCTTTGCCGAGGCGTTTGGCGACATTTTTGGCGACATGTTCGGCCAGCGCGCTGGCGGGCGAGGTGGTGCCGGTGGCCGCCAGGTATTCCGTGGCGGCGACCTGTCCTACGCCATGGAGATCACGCTGGACGAAGCCGCCAAGGGCAAAGATTCGCAAATCCGCATCCCCAGCTGGGACTCCTGCGACACCTGCAAGGGTACCGGTGCCAAGCCTGGTACCCAGGTCAAGACCTGTGGCACCTGTAATGGCGCGGGCGCGGTGCAAATGCGCCAGGGCTTCTTCAGCGTGCAGCAGACCTGCCCCACCTGCCGCGGCACCGGCAAGGTCATTCCCGAGCCCTGCTCGTCCTGCCATGGCCAGGGCAAGATCAAGCGCCAGAAGACGCTGGAAGTGAAGATCCCCGCCGGTATCGACAGTGGCATGCGCATCCGTTCCACTGGCAATGGCGAGCCCGGCACCAACGGTGGCCCACCGGGCGACCTGTACATCGAAATCCGGGTCAAGAAGCACGACATCTTCGAGCGCGACGGCGACGACCTGCATTGCTCCGTGCCCATTGGCATGGTGACGGCCTCCCTGGGTGGCGAGATCGAAGTCCCCACGCTGGGCGGCAAGGCAGCCATCGACATTCCCGAAGGCACGCAAACCGGCAAGCAGTTCCGCCTGCGCGGCAAGGGTATCAAGGGCGTGCGCTCCAGCTACCCTGGCGACCTGTACTGCCACATCGTGGTGGAAACCCCAGTCAAGCTGACCGAGCACCAGCGCAAACTCATGCGCGAGCTCGAAGAGTCCTTCCGCAAGGGGGGCAGCAAACATTCACCCAGTGGCGATTCCTGGACCGACCGGCTGAAGAATTTCTTCAGCTAGCGGCTGCTGCCGCAGCGCCCCCCACCCACGCCGCCGCGCATTCCTGCCCGGCGGCGTTGTTCTTTCTGGCAAGATAGCCTCCAGCAACAGGAGGCTCCATGGGTGTCAACATCACATTTCTGGGCGGTGCGCAAACCGTCACCGGCTCCAAATACCTGGTACGCCACGGTGACCGTAGCCTGTTAGTCGACTGCGGTTTGTTCCAGGGCTACAAGGCCCTGCGCCTGCGCAACCGCGCACCCCTGCCCTATGCGCCGGACCAACTCGATGCCATCGTGTTGACGCACGCGCATCTCGATCACAGTGGCTACCTGCCGCTGCTGGCCAAAGAAGGGTTTGAAGGCAAGGTCTACGCCAGTGCGGGCACACGCGACCTGTGCAAGATCTTGCTGCCCGACAGCGGTCACCTGCAGGAAGAAGACGCGCTCTTTGCCAACCGCCATGGGTTTTCCAAGCACGAACCAGCCCTGCCTTTGTATACCCGCCAGGATGCGCTGGACAGCTTGGCGCTGATCAAGGTGCTGGAAGTCGGCAAGCGCTACCAGCCGATTCCGGGCTGGTTTGTCACCCTGTCCAATGCCGGCCACATCCTGGGAGCCAATAGCGTGCTGCTGGAAGTGGCCGACCGTCGCATCCTGTTCTCGGGCGACCTGGGCCGACCCGACGACACCCTGATGAAGGAACCCGATCGCCCCCCCATGGCCGATACCGTGCTGGTGGAGTCCACCTACGGCAACCGCAGCCACCCGGCCGACAACCTGCTCCACGAACTCGCCCCAGCCTTGCAGCGCCTGGCTGGTCGTGGCGGCGTGGCGGTGGTACCGGTGTTTGCTGTGGGCCGCGCACAGGCCCTGCTGCACGCCATTGCCCAGCTCAAGCACGAAGGAGCCGTCCCCAAACATCTCCCGGTGTTCCTGGACAGCCCCATGGCCGTGCACACCACCCACTTGTTCGAGCACCACCTGGGCGAACACCGGCTGAGCAAACATGAGGTTCACGAAATGACACGCTGCGCCACCATGGTGACCAGCGTGGACGATTCCAAGGCCCTGGCTTCGCGCCATGGCCCCATGGTGATCCTGGCCGCCAGCGGCATGGCCACCGGCGGGCGTGTGCTGCACCACCTGGCCCAGCACGCGGGCAAGCACCGCAACATGGTCATCCTGACCGGCTACCAATCCCCCGGCACCCGCGGTGCCACCCTGGCCAGCGGTGCGCGCACGGTGCGTATCCACGGACGCGACGTAGCGGTCGAGGCCGAGGTTGTGCAGCTGGAAACCGCGTCCGCACACGCCGATGCCAACCAGGTGCTGCGCTGGCTGCGTGCCATGCCGCACAGCCCCCAACAGGTGTATGTGGTGCACGGCGAACTGGAAGCCGCAGACGCCCTGCGCGCGCGCATCGAGCACGAGTTGCACTGGCGCGCCATGGTGCCCGAGCACGGCTCCACCTGGCCCTGCTGACCCGCAAAACCACCTGACCTTTCAGGTGGTGCTTGACAGGCCTTGCGACCAGTCCTATCCTAAAAAAACAAAAAAACGGTTGGTAGGTTTCTACATGACTTGAGGGAGGACTCCATGCAACTGGATAACGTTCGCATTTCTGCGCGTCTATTTCTGGGCTTCGGCCTGGTGACGTTTCTGATGGCTCTGATGGGAGCCATCACTCTGATCCAACTCAACCAGGTCGATACGGCGTTTCGATCGGTCACAGACGAACGCATCCCCCGGCTCAGTCAGCTGCACAGCGTAAAAAGCGATGTTGACCAGATTGCCATCGCCCTGCGCAACATGATCATTCTGGAAGATCCCGCGCACGTGCAGCAGCAGCTGCAGTCGGTGCAACAGAGGCGCAAAGCCATCAGCGACCGGCTGGACACGCTCAAGGCGGAAATACGCACCGAGAAGGGCCAAACCCTGCTCAACCGCATTTTCGAAACCCGCACGCAGTATGTACAAGGTCAAGAGCGTTTCATCGGCTTTGTGGGTGCAGGGCAAATTCCCGAGGCCAAGCGCTACATGGCCCAGTCCCTGCGACCGTTGCTGTTGGCCTACTTTGATGCTGTGGATGCCTTGGTGGCGTTTCAGGGCGAGTTGTTGCAACAGTCGGGTGCGTCTGCCAACGAAGCGGTGCTTTCCATCCGAAATGGCATCGGAATAACCCTGGTGGTTGCAATGCTGCTTGCGGCAGTCATAGGTAGCTGGATCGCACGCTCCATCACCCGGCCTTTGCAACAAGCCGTGGCCGTGGCAGAAGCGGTCGCCCAGGGTAATCTTCATATGCAGGTGCAAGTGCAGGGCCGCAATGAAACAGCCCAACTCCTGGGCGCGCTCAAGAACATGCTGGCCAGCCTGACCCAGGTCGTGGGCCTGGTACGGGATGGCTCCGAACGCGTTGCCTCGGCCAGCGCCGAGATTGCCCAGGGCAACAACGACCTCTCTGCCCGCACCGAAAGCCAGGCCAGTGCCTTGCAGCAAACGGCAGCGTCCATGGAACAACTGAGCTCAGCCGTGCAGCAAAACGCCGATGCGGCCCGCTCGGCCAACCAGCTCGCCCAAACCGCCAGCGCAGTCGCCCAACAAGGTGGTGACGCAGTCAACGCGATGGTGCAAACCATGAGAGAAATTGATGAAAGCTCGCGACGTATTGCGGACATCATCCAGGTGATCGACGGCATTGCATTTCAAACCAATATCCTTGCGCTCAACGCCGCCGTCGAGGCCGCACGCGCGGGCGAGCAGGGCCGAGGCTTTGCCGTGGTGGCGACCGAAGTTCGCGCCTTGGCCGGGCGTTCGGCCGAAGCCGCCAAGGAAATCAAGTCGCTCATCCAAGCCAGCGTCGAACGGGTGGAGCGCGGCAGTGGCCAGGCCGATGCCGCTGGGCGCACCATGTCGGATGTGGTGCAGGCCATTTCGCGCGTGACCACGCTGATGGGCGACATCAGCAGCGCCAGTCAGGAACAAAGCTCAGGTGTGGCGCAAGTGGGCGATGCCGTCACTGAAATGGACCAAACCACCCAGCAAAACGCCGCCTTGGTCGAAGAAATGGCCGCAGCCGCCAGCAGTTTGCGTACGCAGGCGGCTGAACTGCGCGAAGCCGTCAGCATCTTTCATCTGGCCGAACTGAACGGACATGCCGCACCGCACCCGCATGCCCCGGTAGCTGTAACGGTTCCCGCCGGTGAACGCCCCGCGCTGGCAGGGGCAGCACGACTGCGCTTGGCCTGACCCTGCTTTTTAGAACAAAAAGCGGCTGCAACCTGCTTGGAACAAGCGTAAGCAGCTATTAAAACTATAGCAACTCCAACCAAGACCTGGTGCATGCCTGCGAACGCGGTACGGTACACCCGGTGGCGGCCTTGGCGCTGCGCGACCCTGGGGCCTACTAATGAACGGTTTGCACCCCCGCAACCTTGCCATACGCCCGCTCCACCTTGGCGATGCGAAGCTCGTAGTGGGCGTACCACTGGGAAATGCCCAGCTCCTGGGCAGCCACATGTTCGGCCTGGTTGCGCCAGGCGGCAATTGCCGCCTCGCTTTCCCAATAGGACACGGTGATGCCAAACCCGTCCGCGCCCCGCACACTTTCCACGCCCAGGTACCCCGGCTGCTGGGCCGCCAACTCCACCATGCGCTCGGCCATGGCCCCGTAACCAGCATCACCCGGCGTGCGCGCCGACGAAAAAATCACGGCGTAGTAAGGCGGTTTGGGGGTCTGTGCAAACATGGCTCGGTGATAAACGGACACTATGGAGCCTCGATCCTACCAAGACCCTTTAGACTTCTCGGCGCTACAAGGTCAGGGTCATGAATAGGCTGTGCGGGTCCTCGCGGTAGTCCGCAAAGGGACCGCATGGGGTGAAGCCCGCGCTGGCATACAGATGCTGCGCGGGTATAAAGGCCTCTACCGTGCCGGTCTCCAGGCTCAGGCGTTGGTAGCCGCGTTGGCGCGCAGCGGCCAAGATGTGCTGCAGCATCACCCGCCCCGCACCGCGCCCCCGCAACGCCGCAGGGGTGCGCATGGACTTGACTTCGGCATGCAAGGCATCCAGCTCTTTCAAGGCACCGCAGCCGAGCAACTGATCACCATCCCACACCGTCCAAAAAGTGATGCCTGGCGCACGAAGTTTGTCCAAGTCGAGCGCGTGCACGCTCTCGGCGGGCGACAACGCATGCATATCATCCAAGTGCTCTTGCAACAAGGCATGAACGGCGGGGTGGGTCAAGTCGTCAGTTCGAATGTTCATGGTTTAAGCACACGCTGTGCTGGGTTTAACACGATCCAGTGTCAAGCAATTCGTGTGCCACTAAAGCACTCACAGCGATGTTCTTTCCATGCAACCCTTACCCCCACCCTGCCCGCGCATTGGCTTGCGCGGCCAGCGCGCGCTCAGCGGCATTGGCGTAGTCTCGGTCCCAGGCCAGCACCTTGGGCGTCATCATCCGATGCCACAGTGGCGGACACAGGGCCACCGCAATGGTGGTGAGGTAGCCACCGACCATCATGGGTGCATGGGGATACGGCTGCAGGTCCTGATACGGCACTTCGCCCTGGGCGTGGTGGTGCGAGTGACGGGTTAAATTGAACAAGGCCCAGGAGCTGATGCGCCGGTTGGTATTCCACGAATGGCGCGGCTGCACCGGCTGGTTGGGGTCGCGCACGATGCCGTAGTGCTCCATATAGTTCACGATCTCCAACAGGGCCTTGCCCCACAGCGCACAGGCGCAGAAAAACAGCGCCGCCCCCACACCGCCCATCGACCAGGCCGCTGCCACCAACAGTGCGCTCATGGCCAGGCCGCGCAGGTAGGCGTTGTGCCAGGACACGGTTGGCTGCTTGCGCCGGCGCAGCCGTGCCGCCTCGATACGCCAGGCGCTGAGGTTGCCGCGCACGGTGGAGATGACAACGTGCGCATACACGTTGCGACCACGCGGGGCAGTAGCGGGGTCGTGTTCGGTGGACACATAGCGGTGATGCCCGTACACATGCTCGATGGCAAAACCCACATCAAAGCTGAAGGCCAGCAACCAGCGCCCGACGAACAATGAAACCGGGTCCCAGGTGCGGTGCGTGAGTTCATGTCCCGGAATGGTGCCCACCATGCCAATCATCAGCCCCGTCATCAAGAAAGCTGAGACATGGTGACCCCAGTGGGTAGCCTCCCGCGCTCCGAGCACATCCATGCCGGTCCATTGCGACAGCACGGCTCCGGCACCCAAGGGATCGCCCGGGCTCACGCTCCACACGGCTGCGAAGGCGATGAGCACCAGCAGCGGCAGCGCCATCCACAGTTGCACGGTCAGCACCCACGGGTGGCGGTACTGCGGCGTGCTGGTGTCGTCGCCCAGCAGCATGTCGCCCAAGGTACTGAACAAGCTAAAGCCCACAAAGGCCGCCGTGATCCACGCCCCGCCTGCGAACAGCGCCGCCGCCACCGCCAAGCCTTCCAGATGAAACAGGAAGAATTTCAGGTACTGCCACCAGGGTGCAGCATGGCCTACAGGTGCGTTTGAGTCCACTATCGTTTTTGTAGCTGCTTGCGCATATTCCACGGGGGCTACGGCCTCTTTTTGCGTTAAAAATCGATCCGCATGCAAATGCGCTGGATTCATGCCGCCCTGCACCAGCCGCGCATGGACGGCGTCGACCATGGGGGCCGATCCGCACAGGTAGGCGTGCATGCCCGGCTCCAGCAACGCGGCCACGTGGTCCGTTACATGGCCACGGGCTCCAGCCCAAGATGCGTCTGCTTGCGACAGCACGGGGATCAAGCGAAACGCGCCCGGCCAGGCCTGCGCCAGCGCTTGCAGCTCATCCAGGGCGGGCAGATCGGCCTGCGAACGCGCGCCCAGCAGCAAGGTGACTGATCGCGCCGAATCTTGGGCCTGCAGGGATTGAAGCATGGCCCACAGCGGTGCCAGCCCCGACCCCGTCGCCACCATGAGTACCGGGGCATCCGATGCGCGCAGCCAGCACGCGCCCATGGGCCCTTGCACCTGCGCCGTCTGGCCCACCAGCGCATGGTCATGCACATACTGGGTGAACGTGCCGCCGGCTATGCGCTGTACCCAGAATTCCACCTGCCCCTGCGCGTGCGGCGGCGTGGCAAACGAAAAGTTGCGCGCAACACCGGGCAAGGCATCCAGGCTCAACTGCGCAAACTGCCCTGGCTTGTAGTGCAATGGGTGTTCCAACTGCAGGCGCATGCGCTGGATGTCGGGCGTGAGCACTTCTTGCAGCACCACGGTCGCGCGGCAACTCTGGATGGCGAGCGCCTGGGTTTGCGCCACTTCGATGCGCACCGGGCCCAGGGGCACGCTTTGGCAGGCCAGAATGGTGCGCTGCGCCAGTTCTTCTTCGGTGAGCAAGTAGCTGGTCTCGGTGAGTTCGCGCACCTGGCCCTCCACCAGGCGGCACTTGCAGCTGGCGCATCCCCCCACGCGGCAGCTGTGCGGAAATTCCATGCCCTCGCGCAGCGCCGCCGCCAGAATCGTTTCACCCGCTTGCACCACCACCGGCTGGGCATTGATGGTGATGGTGGTTGCGCCTTGGCCAGCCGAACGGGCAAACATGGGTGAAAAGCTCCGGGTTGCAGACAAGACCTGTAGCGTACAAGGTACACCCAAGGCGCGCAGCAGGGTTAGCCTGGGGTGGACACGGTCTCTCCTGTCGGACAATGACACCCACCAAGTCTTGCACCACGTTCGTGCACGACCCCAAAAGGAGGAACTGTGTCAACGGCTTACCGGCATCGTCAAGGCTATATCGTGGCCCGCCTCAAGCGGGTCGGCCTATCGGATGCCGTGGCCTTGCAGACCGCGCCCTTGGTGGCGGTGCACTCGTTCGATGCCGGAGCCAAGCTTTGGGCCAAGGGTGCCGAGGTGCACCAATGGCGGCTGATCATTGATGGGCTGGTTTCCGCGTCCATTGCCACCTCGCACAACGCCTCCACGCCCATTGCCGTATATGGCAAGGGGGCCTGGTTTGGCGAGCAGTCCATCATCAACCGCAAGCCTAGTTATGCGGACTATGTCTGCCTCACACCCACCGAGCTCCTGAGCATTGGTGCCAACACGTTTGACACCTTGTTTGTCCAACAACCTGACTTTGCTCGGTTCGTGGCCAAATTGATGGCCTGGCGGGTGCAGAAGATGTCGGAAACACTCACACTCATGAAACTCGGCAACCCCTGCCTGCGGGTGGTGATGGGCCTAGCCCAGTTTGCCGAGGCCTTGTCCTACCGCGCCGAGCGTCCACCAACCATTGGCTTTGGCGACGGATTACAACTGCCGGTGGCACAAAGCACCCTGGCGTCTCTGTTTGGGGTGTCGCGCACCCTGTTCTCGGAATACGTGCAGCAGTTGGTGCAGCAAGGCTGGTTGAGCGTGGCGTACGCCAAGCTGGAAATTCACCAAGTCTGGACGTGGCTGATTTTTGCGCGACGCCAGCGGGAGAACAGTTTTCAGAACCTCAACCCCAGCATCACCGAATTGCTGGACGAACTGCACCGCATCGCGCAGCTGGAGCCGGTAGTCAGTGCAGATCAGCCAATACCGACTGGGCACGCAGATTTAGACTGTTGATGGGTTCGTCCGCCGGGCTGCCCAAGAAATAGCCTTGCGCCATGCCCACGCCCAACTCTTGCATGGCCAGCAGCTGGCTTTCGGATTCCACCGACTTGGCCACCAGCATGCATCCCTGACCATGCGTCAAGCGCACCAAGCTGCGGATGACTTTGGCCACTTCGTCGTCAGACTCGACATGGCGCGTCCAGCGGCCCGCCAGCTTGATGAAATCGGGACGGATGCGGCTGAGCACCTCCAGGCTGTGGCGCGACGCCTTGAAATCGTCCAGTGCAACACGTACACCGGCAGAGCGCATGCGCTGCAGCGACTCTGCCAGCCGGGCGGTATCCACCGCGCGGGTGTAGCCACCAATGTCGATACCAAAGCGCTTGGGGTTGAAGCGGTGGGCACGCAAGATCTCCAACACGGCACATTCGGATTGCTGCGCGTATTGCTGCACCAGCGTTTGGGCGCTGATATTGACAAACAAGGTACCCCGGGTGCGTTCCTTCATCCACTGCTCCACGGCCTGATCCAGGCAGCCGAGTTCCAGGCTGGGTTCGCAGCGCTGCTCGCGCGCGGCTTCAAACAAACTGGTTACGGTCGTTTCCCCCGTGCTGCGCGGTGGTCGGACCAGGGCCTCATGACCCAAAACCTCGCCATTACGCAAGATGACCATGGGCTGAAACAGCGACTTCAGCGTGCGCTGGGCCAGCATCTTGTCGACCGGCATGCGCTGCGCGCTCTTGCGGGCACGCCACCAGTGTTGCAAGGAATGGGTAATGGTTTGCATGACGAAACGCTTTCCTGGAGGCCTTGTGGGCAATCAAAAAGCCGCACCGGGGTGGGACTAATGGCGATTGGACCCGCACGGCCACGCGTCTGCAAACGCAAACGTCCACCGCTGAACAATGCCAGCGCATGATTCGGGTACTTACCTAGTGTTCCACCCCTTAGCAAAGGCGGCAGGACCCATGGCTGGGTCACGAAACCGGGGCTTCAGGGGTTCGGAAAACCCGCGCGAACGCGCACCACGCCGCGCATCCATGCAACGACGGCCGGGCCATACAAAATCAGCCCTAACGCAGCCGCAATTAAAGGCAGCGCCGCAAACACCCAGCCGGTAAGGCGTTCACCCCCGATCCCTGCGCCCACCAGCAAAGCTACCGCCGGGTTCACGAAAGAATAGCTACCGGCCAGAGCCGCGCTGGTGTTCTGCAGCAGCCACAGGTAGGCGTTCAAGGCGATCAAGGTGCCAAACACCAACAGATAGGTCCAGGCCCACCAGGCGGTGGCCGTGGCATGCAACATGGCATCCACCGGCTCCAAGGCGGCGGCCAACACCATGCCCATGGCGCCGCCCAGCAGCCACTGCGCACTGGCGGCCATGGCCGGGCGCGGCATGTCGAGCTTGCGCGAGGCGTAGGAGCCGATGCTCCAGCACAAGGGCGCGCCAAACGCCGCTAGCGCACCGACGGTACTGGCCGAGAAGTCCCCTTCCATGGCCAGCAGCACCGCCCCGCCAACCCCCAGCACCAAACCGGCCCAGCTGGTCAGCGGCACCCGTTCACCACCGAGGCGCGTCCACAGCGCCAACCACATGGGCATGGTGGTGACCACGGTGGCCATCAGCCCCGAGCCAATGCCATGGCTCTGGGCCATCATCACCAAGGTCATGGCGCCAAACACCATCAGACCACCCACCAAGGCAGCATTGCGCCACTGCAGCGCCGTTGGCAACGGCTCACCGCGCACCAACGCCCAACCCAGCATCACCACGCCAGCCAATGTGAAGCGGATGCCGTTCATCCACAGCGGCGGCATGCTTTGCAACGCCACGCTGATGGCAAAGTAGGTGGTTCCCCAAACGATGTAGACCAGCAACAACGCCAAGCCGACAGCGCCCCAGATGGACTTTGAATTCTGTAAATTTGTAGGCATTTTTTATCAAACTCCGTAAAATTTCTGGAATACGGCGCAAAAACCAAATCATACCGAAAAATGCCACCCAATCAAGAAAATATCCACATTGATGACGTTGATGCAAAAATAATTTCAGCATTGTCATCAGACAGCCGACGTTCTTACTCTGACGTTGGGTCAGAAGTAGGCCTTTCCACCGCTGCTGTGCACGAGCGGGTGAAAAAAATGCTGGAGCGTGGCGTCATCGCGCGCTTTGCCCTGCAGGTGAACCACGAGGCCGTGGGCCTCAACTTCACCGCCTTCGTAGCCATCCGCAATGACGGCGGCGCACACTGCCGCGAGATCGCCCCGCGCCTGCGTGAACTGGCGGCCGTACAAGAACTGCATAGTGTGGCCGGTGAGTACGATTTTCTGGCCAAGATCCGCACCCGCCATGCCCGCGATCTGGAAGCCGTGCTCTACCAGATCAAATCCATCCCCGGCGTGGCGCGTACCACCAGCACGGTGGTGCTGGATACCGTGTTTGAGGGGCAGCCGATCAAGCTCGCGGGCGGCACGGCCTGATCATTGATCGACCCCAACTTGCCGTGGTCGCGCCGCCCAATCCTGGCGCAGCAGGCTGAACGCGATCATGTCGTGGTACTGGTTGCCCCAGTACCCCAGTTGGCGCAACAAACCCTCGCGCGCAAAACCCAGGCGCTGAAGCGAACGCAACGACGCAAGGTTTTCGGGGTGCACCTGGGCCTCGATGCGGTTGAGCGCCATGTGCTCAAAGCCCCACCCGATGGCCGCCTCCAGCGCTTCCGCCATCAGCCCTTGTCCGCGGGCGTCGGCGTGCAATTCGTAGCCCAGCGTGCACTTGCGCCAGTTCCGGTTCCAGCTGAACAGGCCGCAGGTACCGACCAAGCTGCTCTGGCCGTGGGGTTGAATGCCCCAACGAATACCGGGGTTGGCCAGCTTGCGCCAGCCGGCAAACAAATCCACCAGCCCTTTGGCCGCAGCAATGTCGGGCAAGGGATCGGAGCCGAACCACTTCATCGAATCCGGATCGCCATGCACGGCAAACAAGGCCGGGGCATCGGCGTGCACGATCTCACGCAAGGTGAGTCGGTTGGTTCGCAGCGTGGGAAATGGAGCAAGCATTGTGTAGTGGGCGGTTGTTCCAAACCCCAAGTATCCACGCTCGCGCCCTCAGGAATGGCCGTATGCCCACCCAGCCACGATGTTGGTCACACCAATGCCCACGCAGCGTCTGTGTGAATACGCACGGCAGCCGATGGATTCAACGCGTCTCTTCACAATGGCGTGACCTCAAACCCTCCCCCAATCGCCATGGCCGACCTCAATGTTCTGGGCACCCCGCTGGTGCCCTGTTCCTACGACCCGCTGACCGGCTTTTTCCGCGACGGCTGCTGCTCAACGCACCCGGTGGACCACGGCAAGCACGTGGTCTGCGCCCGAATCACCCAGGCGTTTCTGGACTATTCGCTCTCGCGCGGCAACAACCTGGTCACGGCCCGGCCCGAACACCGCTTTGCAGGCCTGAAGGCGGGTGACCGCTGGTGCCTGTGCGTGCAGCGCTGGCGCGAGGCGCTGCAGGCGGGTGTGGCACCGCCGGTGTTCCTGCGCAGCACGCACCACAGCGCCTTGCAGGTGGTGGCTCTGCACGATTTGCAGGCCCTCGCGCTCGACGGGGAGTTGACGCAATGAGCGCCGCCACCCTTGCACCGCGCCCCGCTCTGGTGGCCTGGCTGGGCTATGGTGGCTTGCTGCCCTTTGTCATCCCCGCGCTGGCGCTGGCCATCGACCCGCACCACACCGCGCTGTGGTTGCGCGTGCTGCTGGGCTACGGTGCGGTCATCCTGTCGTTTGTGGGGGCGCTGCACTGGGGTTTTGCCATGGCCCACCCCGCCGTGGCCGCGCACCCGGGAGCGGCGCTGTATGGCTGGAGCGTGGTGCCCTCGCTGGCGGGCTGGGTCGCGCTGCTGCTAGCGCCCACGGCTGGTGCCGCACGGTTACTGGCGGGCTTTGTGGCGCATACCGTGCAAGACCTACGCCTGTCCCGGCACCTGGCCTTGCCGGCGTGGTACCTGCCGCTGCGCGCCCAGCTCACTGGCGTGGCCTGCCTGTGCCTGGCCTCGGTCTTCTTCCTTTGATAGCGCCATGGGCTACTACCCTAGTGAAATGGACCGTCATTGAATACGGTCGTGACAAGAGCCCCTGCCCATGCTTACCGAAAACCCCGCGCCGCTGCTGCTGCACTCGTTCCCCGTTGGTTTTCGCGCCCTGGTGCTGGGCGCCAGCGGCGGCAT
Source organism: Rhodoferax sp. (assembly GCA_041919095.1). Lineage (GTDB taxonomy): Bacteria > Pseudomonadota > Gammaproteobacteria > Burkholderiales > Burkholderiaceae_C > Allorhodoferax. The sequence continues at coordinate 43,948 of JAYRUL010000010.1, forward strand.
CGGCCAGGCCTTTGTGCAGGCGCTGCAGGCCCACCCGCGCTGCGCTGCGGTGCTGGCCCTGCACCGGCGCACGCAGCCCGCGCTGGACCTGGACGACGAGGCCAGCATTGCCCACGCCGCGCAGGCCGTGCGCGCCAGCGGCCCCTTCCACCTGGTGGTGCACGCGGCGGGCGTGTTGCACGGCGCGGGCTTCATGCCGGAGAAAAAACTGGGCGACCTGAACTACGCCCAGCTGGAAGCCACCTTCCGCGCCAACACCCTGGGTCCGGCCCTGGTGCTGCGCCACTTCACCCCCTTGCTGGACCGCCAGCGCAGCGTGCTGGCCCTGCTCTCGGCCAAGGTCGGCAGCATTGGCGACAACCGCCTGGGCGGCTGGTACAGCTACCGCGCCTCCAAGGCTGCGCTGAACATGCTGGTCAAAACTGCCGCCATCGAAGTAGCACGCAGCAACCCGCAGGCCGTGCTGGCCAGCCTGCACCCCGGCACGGTGAACACGGCCCTGTCCCAACCTTTTCGCGGCGAACAGATTGGCCGTGCGCCAGCCGATGCGGTGCACGACATGCTGGCCGTGCTCGAGGGGCTACAGCC
>JAYRUL010000011.1:0-39559 GCA_041919095.1 Rhodoferax sp.
GCCTGAGCGGCCTGGGCGTGATTGCCTGCCTGAGTGCGCCCCTGGGTGGGCTGCTCACCGCCTGGTTCAGCTGGCACGGTGCCCTGCTGGCGCTGGCCGTGTTTGGTGCCGCCAGCCTGGCGCTGGTAGCGCTGCGCTTTGAGGAAACGGTGCCGCAGAAGAACCCGCTGGCCCTGCGCCCGGCCACCCTGGTGCACACCTGGGGCCACATCCTGCGCCACCCCACCTTCTGGGCGTTTACTGCCTTGTCCACCTTTGCCTACAGCGGCTTGTTCACGTTTCTGGCATCGTCATCGTTCGTGATGATGCGCGTGCTGGGCCTGAGCACGGTGCAGTACGGCCTGGTGATGTTCGCCAACTCGTTTCTGTACCTGTTGGGCACCTTTTTGTGCCGGCGCCTGCTCGGGCAGTGGGGCATTCGCCGTACGGTGGCCGTGGGTGGGCTGCTGAGCCTGGCGGGCGGCATCGGCATGGCCGCGCTGGCCTGGAGCGGGGTGCAATCGGCCTGGGCCATCGAACTGCCGTTTGCCTTGTTCATGGTGGCGCACGGCATCCACAACCCCTGCGGGCAAAGTGCGGCAGTGTCGCCCTTTCCCCAGTCGGCTGGGGCGGCGTCGGCGCTCAACGGTTTCCTGGCCATGGTCAGCGCCTTTGCCGTGGGCCAGTGGCTGGGCAGCCACATGGACGGCACCGTCGGCCCCCTGGTGTATGGCATTGCGTTCTGGAGCGTGCTCATCGCCCTGACCGCCTGGACCCTGGTGCAGCGCCATGGACGCCACTGACGCCCCCCTGCCCTTTCACCTGTGCTTGGCAGGCCCTACGGCCAGCGGCAAGACAGCAGCCGCACTGGCCATTGCGCAGCGCCACGCCTGCGAAATCATCAGCGTGGATTCGGCCCTGGTCTACCGTGGCATGGACATCGGCACCGCCAAGCCCAGCGCAGCCGAGCTGGCCCAGGTGCCGCACCACCTGATCGACATCCGCGACCCGCTGCAGGCCTACAGCGCCGCCGATTTCGTGCGCGATGCGCGCGCCCTCATCGCCGACATCACGGCGCGCGGCAAGTTGGCGCTGCTGGTGGGTGGCACCATGCTGTACTTCAAGGCGCTGCTGGACGGCATCGACGACATGCCCGCGGCCGACCCCGCCATTCGCGCCGCCATTGATGCAGAAGCTGCCCAGCGCGGCTGGCCCGCCTTGCACGCCGAACTGGCGCAGGTGGACCCCGTCACCGCTGCCCGCCTGGCCCCGGCCGACAGCCAGCGCATCCAGCGCGCGCTGGAGGTGTTCCGCATCAGCGGCCAACCCCTGTCGGCCTTCCATGCGCGCCAATCCGCTACGAAATCGATAGCTGGTTACGCAAATTCCACGGGCTCTGGAGCCCTAATTTCCTTGGAACCGACGGACCGCGCCTGGTTGCACCAGCGCATTGCCGAACGCTTTGACGCCATGCTGGCCCAGGGCCTGGTGGCCGAGGTGCAAGCCCTGCGCGCCCGCACCGACTTGCACCCCGACCTGCCTTCCATGCGCTGCGTGGGCTACCGCCAGGTGTGGGAGGCACTGGACGCGCAGGCCGCCCAAGGCCCCGGCGCCGCGTTGGGCCTGCCCCTACTGCGCGAACGCGGCATTGCCGCTACCCGCCAACTCGCCAAGCGCCAGATCACCTGGCTGCGCAGCATGCCCCAGCGCCGTGCCATCGCCGCCGACCAGGTCGATGCGCTGGACCAGGTGCTGGCAGTGGTGCAGGGGCTGGTGGCAGGGCAGGACCTGGAACGCTATCACGGGAACCGGCCGATTTAGATGCCAAATTGGCCTCCAGACCCCGTGGAATTTGCGTAACCAGCTATTGTTTTCATAGCACTTTTCTCAAGGGTTGCTTTTGCATGGGACCCTACCGGGCCGCTCCATCCACTTTGCCACCAGCGCCGGGGAATGCGGGCCTGGGCCGGGCTACCAAAGCGCGCGCAGCACACCCGCTTCAAGCCGGTAGCCGCGCTCGGCCATGGCACGCGCTTCGGCTTCGTCGTGGGTGACCCACAAGGTGGCCATGCCTTGTTCGGCGATGCGTTGGCGAAACTCGTCGCGCAACTGTTGGCGCAAGTCGGCATCGAGCGCCGAGAACGGCTCATCCAGCAGCAGCACCCTTGGGCGCGTGATGAGCGCACGGGCCAGCGCCACGCGTTGCTGCTCGCCGCCCGACAGGTGCGTGACGCGGCTGCGTGCCTGGGCACCCAGTCCCAGGCGCGCCAGCAACTCGCAGGCTTGCGCACGCGCCACGGGCTTCTTCAACCCCTGCTCCACCAGCCCGAAAGCCACGTTGTCCTGAACGTCCAGATGCGGAAACAAGGCAAAGTCCTGGAACAGCAAGGCGCAGTGCCGACGCTCGGGCGGCACACCGGCGGCGTCACGCCCTTGCAACCAGACGCTACCGGCGTCCGGCTCCTCCAGCCCGGCAACCATGCGCAGCAAGGTACTCTTGCCGCTACCCGAGCGCCCCAGCAAGGCAACGGTCTGCCCCGGGTGCACGGTCAACGACACGGCGCTGAGCAGTTCGCGCCCCGCCCATGCCTTGGAAATGGTGCGCAGTTCAAGCATGGTCGCCTCCCGGCTGGGCGCGGGTGGCACCGCTGCGCTCAATCACCGCAAACGCCAGCAGGGCCAGCGCCATGAGCAGGGTCGACAGCACCAGGGCCGCGTCGCGGTTGGCCTGACCAGGGCGGCCCAGGGTTTCGTAGACCAAGGTGGTCAGCGTGGCCCATTCCGGGCGGGACAAGAACAGGGTCACGGCGAACTCTCCAATCGCGGTAGCGGCGGCAAAGGCCATACCCCGGCGCAATGCAGGCTGCAGCAGCGGCCAGGTTACGCGCCAGAACAGCCGCCAGGGGCTTGCCCCCAAGGTGCGCGCAACCTGCAGCAGGTGGGGTGGCAACGCATCCAAGGCCCCCAGCAGGGCCTGCGTCACAAAGGGGTAAGCCAGCAAGGCATAGGCACCGATCAGCAGCGCCAGGCTGGCCGTCCACTGGGGGTAGAGCAACAGCAAGCCAAACGCCACGCTGATGGGTGACAACACCAGCGGCAGCGACGCCGCTGCGCGCAGCAGCACAGACCGCTGGGCGGCCAGGGCATGGGCCAGACCCAACGCGGTTGCCAGCAGCACGGCTGCTGCCGTGAACAACAGGGTATTGCCCAGCGCCTGCACCGTGGCAGGATCAACCAGGACCGCCCAGGCAGCCGGTGCGGCCAGCAGAACCTTCAGCACGATGGCCAGCAGCGGTGCCCAGCAGCACACCGCCAATACCAGCAGCGCCCCACCCACCGCAGCCCATTGCGCCAGGGTGGTGGGGGGACGCCGGGGCAGCGGATCGCTGCGTCGGGCGTGGGACCAGCGGCGCACCAAGGCGACTTGCACCACCGTAGCACTCCCTGTGATCAGCAAGGTCCATAGCGCCAAGGCACTGGCGGGGGCGAGTTGCAACTCGTGCGCCACCAGGGTGTAGATCTCTACCTCCACCGTGGCGTAGCGTTGCCCGCCCAGCACCAGCGCCAGTCCGAAGCCCGCAAAACAGTACAGGAACACCAGGCACAGCGAGGCCGCCACCGCGGGCATCACCGCCGGCCATTCCACCCGCCAGAAAGTACGCCAGGGCGTGGCACCCAGCGTGCGCGCCGCAGCCACACGGCTGGCGCTGACTTGGCCCAAGCCTTCTGCAGCGGCGCGGACCACCACACACAGGTTGAAGAACAAGTTGCCATAGAGCAGCAGCCAGGGGCCGTCCTGCCAGCCCTGTGCTTCACCGCTTCCTGAACCCACCAGAGCCAGCACGCCCATGGCGGCAACCAGCGTCGGCACCACGAACGGCAGCATCAGGGCGTGCAAGGCGGCGCTGCGCAGCGGAAACTCCAGCCGCGCCAGCACCCAGGCCACAGGCAGCCCCAGCACCAAGGCCAGCGCGCTGGTGGCCAGCGCCTGGGTGCCAGACCACAGCAGCCGCCAGCGCAGGTAGTCGTCCTGCCACACGGTCGCCAGCGGCAGACTGCCACCTTCGATGGCCAGTCGCACCACGGGGGCGATCTGGCCCAGCAACAGCGCCACCAGCGGCAGCGCCGCCAACAGCCATCGCCAGTACCCGGGCAGCTTCATTTATTTCAGCACCACCCGCTGCCAGCGCTGCACCCAGGTGCCGGTCTTGGCCGCGATGGCAGCCGGTTCCGGGCTGGACGCTGCCGTGGGCTCGGGCGCATGGCGCAATACTGGCGCACGGGGGGTTTGTGCATCGATGGGATACATCCACATGTCGGTTTGCAGCGCCTGCTGCACCGGGGCGCTGCGCAAGAACTGCAGCAGCCGCAACGCCGCGTCGCGCTGACCACCGCCTTGCACCAGGGCCGCCCCTTCCACTTGCCGAAACACGCCACCGGCCAGGTTGAGGCTGACGGTGGGAGGCTCGGCCACGGGCGGCTTGCTGTAGAACACTTCGGCGGCGGGGCTGGTGGCATAGCTCACTACCAACGGGGCAGCGCCGCCATTGCGGCTGAAGGCGGTGTAGTAGGCCTCGCTCCAGCCCTTGGTGACCTTGACACCGTTGGCACGCATGCGGGCCCACCAGTCGAAGGCCTTCTCTTCACCCATGCTGCCAATCGTGGCCAGCAGAAAGGCCAGGCCGGGGCTGGAGGTGGCGGGGTTCTGCACCACCAAGAGTCGCGCGTAGGCGGGCTGGGTCAGGGTCTCCAGGCTGTCGGGCAGCGCCAAGCCCTTGCGGGCAAACCAGGCCTTGTCGGCATTGATGGTGACGTAGCCCTGGTCCACCGCCTGCAACCCGGCGGGCAGCACCTGGGAGGCATCGGCATCCCGAGGCACGGTGGAATCGATCACGCCCGCAGCAACGGCCTTGTGCGCCAGGATGTTGTCGATGCCGAACACCACATCGGCAATGGGTTGGGCGCGCGTGAGGATGAGTTTGTTGAGCATTTCACCGGCATCGCCCGACTTGACGATGCGCAGCGTCACGCTCGCCTCTTTTTCAAACTGGGTTAGCAGCGGTTCGGGCAAGGCAAACGAGGCGTGCGTCAGCAGGCGCAGCTCGGCTGCACGGGCCAAAGACAGGCACGCCCCCATCGCCAGCAAGGCCACCAAGGCCCGCCGCCCCATTTCAGTAACAACCATCGTGCAATCCTAGAAACCACCGCGGAACATGTGGCCGCGCATTCTAGGACGGGGCGTCGGTTCGCGAAAAACCCGGTTGCTCAGAAGTCGACAATCAGCGACACATTCAGGTGGCGTCCTGGCTGGGTGTAGGCATCGGCTTGCGTGACTGCATTGGCCGTGCTCAGGCCTTGCACATCCGACCACAGCCAGTATTTGGCATTGGTCAGGTTGACCAGATTGGCCGTGAGCCGAATGTCTTTGCGCAGCCGCACCTGACCGCCCAGATCCAGCGTGGTCACGGCAGGCACGCCGGTGAATTGGGTACTGCCTGCGCGCACGCCACCGGTGGGGTCCACGTCGGCCGCGTTCTTGGCGGTGTTGTGGCGCAGATCGGCGCGCATGGACCAGGTTGGGGCTTCGAATTGGAGCCCCAGGCTCAGGCTGGCCGGATCCACGGTGTTCAGGGGCAAGCCGCTGGTGTTGTCTTTCCCCCGCGCCCACCCCAGCGCAAATGGCAGGGACAGCTGCCCCCCGGCCACCGAGCCTGCTTCGACGTTGCCTTTGAATTCCAGCCCCCAGATGGACGCATTGTCGATATTGACGGTCTGAAACACATTGGGGTCAGCCACGGTGTTGGTGCCGCGCAGAAACTTCTTGTCCACAATGAGCTGGCTGTAGTCACCCGTGAACGCAGCGAGTTCCCACTGGCCCAAAGCGGCTTTGGCGCGGTAACCGATTTCCCAGTGGCGGCTGGTTTCCGGCTTGAGATCCGGGTTGGGCAAAAGCCGTGCATTGAAAGTGGGGGTAGGGTCGATCGCACCATTGAGTTGCGAGGCGGAAGGGGCTCGAAAACCGGTGGCATAGTTCACAAACAGACTGCGCTGGGGGGCCAGTCGCCACAAGGCACCCAGCTTGGGCGAGGTGTGGTAGCCCGCTACCGATACACCGGGGGTTGCCGAGGGTGGTGCAAAACCGTCCTGGCTGACGACGTCCACCGCATAACGCTCAAACCGAAATCCCGGCGTGATGGAAACCGTGTCGTTTTGCATCTGGCTTTGGATATACAGGGCCAGACCCGAATCCTTGGCATCGGGGAAGTACTTTTTGGGTACGTACTTGGGCAACGGCACCGGATCAAAACCATCAAACCAGCTGCTGACATGAACCTGTGTGGAGTCGATGCCATAGGTCAGGCGCTGCGACCACTGTTCTCCCATGGCTAGCGACTTGCTGGCCTGCAGGTTGGCTTGCACGGTGCGTTCGTTGTACGCGGTATCGCGCAAGCGCAGGCCACCGTCGTTGCGGCGGGTCTGCCCATCCTGGGACGCATCCGCCTGCTGCACAACCAGCATGGTCTGCACCTGGTCGGCAAGGGGTGAGGTCAGTACCAAACGACCTTCCCACGACAAACGATCCCGGCGCAACGTTGATCCGGCTGACTCACCCGCTACCAACGCGCGCGTAGCCGTGGTGATGGGTGCTGGCAAGACGCTGGCGCGGCTGGATAGCAACTCGGTCTGCATGGACTTCCCCACATGCTCCAGCGCAAGGGTGTGCTTTTGGCGAGCATCGGGGCGCAGGACTACTTTTGCTAGAAGCGACTCTTTGCGATGGGTTTCCGGATTGGGGCGTGTGCGCGTGGCGTTGGGCGCATCGTTGGTGCCCATGTTGTCCATCGCGCCCGACTTTTCCACACCGGCCGACAGCAGCCATTGCATGGAATCGGAGACGCGTCCAGCCACGGTTGCGGCAATGCCCGCTCCCTCACGGTCGCCGTTCCACTGTGCACTAAACCGCCCTGCAAGGTCTGCATTGGTACCTTTGGCGCGCAGCAGGTCGATGGGCTCATGAGTCAGAAAGTTGACCATGCCGGCCACGCCATCCGAACCGTACAAGACCGATGTCGGGCCCCGCACCACTTCAACCTGCTTGACCAGGTTGAGCGCCATGGCATCCCGTCCAAACGCGTTGCTGCCGTTGACATAACTTCGCGGCATGCGCACGCTGTCAATCAGCATCAAGACACGATTGCCACCCATACCCCGCACGCTAAACCCGGCGTTGTCGTCGCGCCCTACAGGATTGGCAACACCCGTCACAGAAAACCGCGACGGCGCATGTCGCACGGAGACGTTGGGAAGATCCTTGGCGAGGTCTTTGATGTCGGTCATCAGGCGTTCATCCATGTCCATTCGCATCAAGACGTCAATGGTCATGGGGAGATCGTCGCGGGCTTGTTCGCTGCGGGAACCACTCACCACCACTTGTTGCAAGGTGGCGGGGGCGTCGTCTGCCAGGGTTGCCGTCGGGTGAAGCAGGGCCAAAACCGCCCACGTTACGCAAGTCGGTACGGCCAACGATTTCAGTGGTAATTTGTTTTTCATACGGCTAGATCAGAAACCTTGATGCGGTGAAATATTAGGTGGAAACCCGTAGAAAAAATCAGGTTTCTGCCAAAAAAATGATGCAGGTTAATGTTTTGGAGACCCAGCCTGAAGAACATACAGGCATTCGCTAATAGCCAACCATTGCGCCGCGGCGAATACACGGCCCTTAGGCCGCGTCCTACGGAAGCATTGACTCTTAAGGAACAACGGAAATGAAACAAATTCGATTGGCGAGTGTTGCAGCGGTCTTGTTGACCACCTGGGGCCTCAGCGCCATTGCACAGACTGCCCCTGCCCTGACCGATGCCGAAAAAGCGACAGCGAAAAAAATCTACTTTGAACGTTGCGCAGGCTGCCACGGCGTGCTGCGCAAAGGCGCTACCGGCAAGAACCTGGAGCCCCATTGGACCAAGAAGCTGCCCGATGGATCTACCCAGGAAGGTGGCACCTTGAAACTGGGGCAGGGTCGTTTGGAAAAGATCATTGGCTACGGCACCGAAGGTGGCATGGTGAACTTTGACGACATCCTGACCAAGGAAGAGATCACCTTGATGTCGAAGTACATCCAGAACACGCCCGATCAGCCGCCCGAGTACAGCCTGAAGGACACGTTGGATTCTTGGAAGGTAATGGTCCCGGTGGACAAGCGCCCGACCAAGCAGATGAACAACATCAACCTCAAGAACGTGTTCTCGGTCACGCTGCGCGACACCGGTGAAGTGGCGTTGATCGATGGGGACACCAAAGAAATCCGCAGCATCGTCAAAACCGGCTACGCCGTGCACATCTCGCGCCTGTCCAAATCAGGCCGCTATGTGTATGTGATTGGTCGCGATGGTCGCCTGAGCCTGATCGACCTGTGGATGGAGAAGCCTGCCGTAGTAGCTGAAGTCAAAATTGGTTTTGACGCTCGGTCGGTCGACACGTCCAAGTTCAAGGGCTTCGAAGACACCTACGCGATCGCCGGTTCCTACTGGCCGCCCCAATACGTCATCATGGACGGCGATACCCTCAAGCCCCGCAAAGTGGTTGGCACCCGTGGCATGACGGTTGATGGTGAGTACCATCCCGAGCCCCGCGTGGCATCCATCGTGGCTTCGGAAATCAAGCCCGAGTGGGTCGTGAACATCAAGGAAACCGGCCAAATCCTGCTGGTCGACTATTCTGATATCGAAAATCTGAAGACGACCACCATTGGTTCTGCCAAGTTCCTGCACGATGGCGGTTTCGATGCTTCCAAGCGCTACTTCCTGGTGGCCGCGAACGCATCGAACAAGATTGCAGCGGTGGACCTGAAGACGGGCAAATTGGCCGCCCTGGTCAGCACCGCCAAGATCCCGCACCCCGGCCGCGGCGCAAACTTTGTCCACCCAAAGTTTGGCCCTGTTTGGGCAACCGGGCACTTGGGTGCAGACGTGGTCACGCTGATCTCCACCCCCTCGGACGATCCCAAGTACGCGGCCTACAAGCAGTACAACTGGAAGGTGGTTCAAGAGATGAAGCACGTTCCCGGCAACCTGTTCGTGAAGACCCACCCGATCTCCAAGCACTTCTGGGCTGATGCACCCCAGAATCCTGACAAAGACTTGGCTGAATCGGTAGCCGTTTGGGACATGGCAGATCTCTCCAAGCCCAAGGCCGTGCTCAACGTAGCCAAGGACTCTGGCTTGCCACCGACCAAGGCGGTCAAGCGCGCTGTGCACCCTGAGTACTCGGCTGATGGCAAGGAAGTCTGGATCTCCCTGTGGGGCGGCAAGACCGACCAATCGGCCATCGTGGTGTATGACGATGCGACGCTGAAGGTCAAGAAAGTGATCACCGATCCCAAGATGATCACGCCGACTGGTAAGTTCAACGTGTACAACACACAGCACGACATCTATTGATGCCGCACCCAAGGATCAAACCTTGATGCAAGCAAGCCCCATCAGCTCTTGCTAGCTAGTGGGGCTTGCTGATTGTTAATTCTTACGCTACTGGAAAAATCAAAGTGAACAAGCCCGATTCATCCAACCGATCTTCAATGCTGTCGCGTCTTTGGCAGACGCTTCGGCAGCCCAGTGGAAAGTACTCTCTATTGACTTTGCTGGTTCTTGGGTTTGTCTCGGGTATTGTTTTTTGGGGAGGGTTCAACACGGCCCTGGAAGCAACCAACAATGAAGCCTTCTGCATCAGCTGCCACGAAATGCGTGACAACGTGTATGCCGAATACAAGGATACGATTCACTACACCAATCGCACAGGCGTGCGTGCCACGTGCCCGGATTGTCACGTGCCCAAAGAGTGGGGCCCCAAGATGATTCGCAAGATCCAGGCTTCCAACGAAGTACTGGGCAAGATCCTGGGCACCATTGATACCCGCGAAAAATTTCAGGCAAAGCGCCTGGAACTCGCCCGACATGAATGGGCACGCATGAAGGCCAACAACTCGCTGGAGTGCCGCAATTGCCATAGTCTGGTGTCCATGAAGGCAGAAGCGCAAAAACCTCGCGCGCAGAAATCCCATGAGATGGCAGCCAAGGGTACCGACACCTGCATTGACTGCCACAAGGGCATTGCTCACCACAAGCCCAAAGGGATGACTGAAGATGACGAGTAGACTTACTGCCCCGTCGCAGCCCGCTCCCATTCACTATCAACTGGAGAAGTTCATGAAAATTCGCACGATCCCCACTGCAATCGGCATCATGTGCGCAGCGTTCGCTTGCGTAAACGCCAACGCCGCTGCGCCTGACTGGAGCAAGGTTCCCGCAAAGAAAGTCACGGTGTTCTACCCCGGTGCCTCCCCAATTGAATGGATCACCACCGGCACCGAGCACGGTGGTGCGCGTGCGCTGAAGAAGGGTGAGAGTTGTGCCAGCTGTCACGATACCGAGACCGCCGACATGGGCAAGAAAATGGCTTCGGGTCAGAAACTGGAGCCCACGCCCATCAAGGGAAAAGCGGGGTCTATTCCTGTGAATGTGCAGGCTGCGCATGACGGTGCCAACCTGTATGTTCGTTTCTCTTGGAAGCAACCTCCGGGCGGTGCCGAGAAAATGGACAAAGACAACGCTGTCAAATTGGCCATCATGCTGGAAGACAACAAGATTGACCGCGCCGCACAATCCGGATGCTGGGAAACCTGCCACAACGATGCTCGCACCATGCCAGACGTCAAAGATGACAAGAAAACGAAATACGTGAAGGACGGCAATCTTGCGGCGGGCAAGTATTACGACCTGCTGCAGTGGACATCCAAGGGCGGTAAGAGCGATGGATACGTGGCCGATAAGCGCGTGATGACCGGTGGCAAGGCACTTCTGGATGCCAAGGGTGAGCAAAAGAGCGGCGAGTGGGCCGTGACCTTCACCCGCAAGTTGACTGGCGGGGAAGGAGATATTGCGTTAGCGACTGGCAAGACTTACAACTTTGGCTTTGCCATCCACGACGATTACACGCATGGGCGATTCCACCATGTATCGCTGGGCTATACCCTGGGCATTGACACCAAAGCCGACATTACGGCTGCAAAACAATAGGTACGTGCAATTCTGTCAAAGTTTGATCATTGGCAACTACTCTTGATCAACCGCCATGCTGACTCGACGAACGTTTGCCAAGACTGGCTTACTCAGCGCAGTAGCTGGCGGTTTCCTCTTCAATGCCAAGGCCACGCGGATCGCCCTTGTCACGATCAAGGACTATCAGTTTTCGCCGCGAGTTTTGCATATCAGGTCTGGTGACACCGTCCGCTGGATGAATGGTGAAAAGCGCGCCAGCCATTCCATTCTTTTCTTGGGCGAAAAAGGTTTGGAATCTGATCGACTGTTCCCCGGTGACACGTGGGATCGTCAATTCACACATGCTGTTACGTACAACTACACCTGCGGGCCCCACCCTGAAATGAGCGGAGAAATTGTCGTGACCGACTAAAGCGGATTAGCGCGCTACGCCGTAGTTCATAAGTCGAGCAGAATCGATGATCCGGATGTCCCGCTTGTCTATTTCGATCAGTTTTTCCGCTTCCAATTCGTGCAATACCTTCGAAAAGTACTCTGGAGTCAACGATAAGCGAGATGCAATCGTCGCTTTCGTAACTGGGAGCGAAATGGTAAATCCTTCACCTACATCGGGTCCGTCATGAAATTCGCAATCGCGAAGCAGATAACCAATCACCCGCTGCATGCCACTATGCAGAGCACCGGCTTCAATATCGTGAACGAGACCGTGTAGCCTTCGCGAGATGCCCGCCAACATCCGCAAAGAAAACTTTGGATCCCGCTCGATTTCAGAAACTATAGCGTGCTTGTTGACCGTAAGGAGCAAGGTACTGGTCAGTGCTTCAGCGTTTAGGATATAGGCCTTGTCTGTGAACATCAAAGCCTCGGCAAAGCTTTGACCGGGACCGACTAGCTCAATGACCTTTTCTTGTCCGGTGGGTGAGATTGCAAATAGCTTTACTTGCCCAGTCACTACTACGTGGAACTCTTCGCATGGTTCACCATAACGAAAGACAGTATCCCCTCTAGATAGGCGCCCTACACGGCATCCTTGCGCAATACGGCTTAGTTCAAGCGGAGACAAGTCATTGAACAAAGGCAGGACAGCCAGAAATCGCGGGATTTTGAAATCAACTATGTCCATAGCGCCACATTATCCAAAAAAGCCGGCAAGCAAGAAACAACCACGATCCTGCGAAAAAACAAAACCCGCCAAGGCGGGTTCGTTTCATACAGGTACTGGAGCTTTACTTGGCTGACAGGACCCAGGTAACCAACTTCTTAGACTCAGCAGCGCTGACCTGGGCATTTGCGGGCATGGGCACGGGGCCCCATACGCCAGAGCCTCCTTTAATCACTTTAGCGGCCAAAGCATCAGCCGCCTTTGCATCACCAGCATACTTCTTTGCGATGTCTTTAAAAGCTGGACCGACAACCTTCTTGTCCATTGCATGGCAAGAAAGACAATTTTTCGATTTCGCCAGTGCTTCGTCAGCACGCACTTGTACAGACATCAGGCACGTAGCAGATGCAATCAATGCAACCCAGACTTTTGACTTCATTAATGTGGTCCTCAAATATAGTTAACAAAAAACGTGGCACACCCATAACGACTCTAAGCTGCAACGGTTTACACCTAACAACAAAGGCTGGTGCAGCTTACATCAAGTTCCCAGCATCTGCCTGACAGACGTTCCGCACAGGGCCAACAACCCGCCTGGAAACAAGCCCAAAGCAAGGAGCAAAGCGGCGTTGATTCCCATCGTAACTTGGACGTCTCGCGGGCATCCAATCGGCTTCAGTTTGTCCCCAGGCGCATCGAAATACATCACCTTAATGACGCGAAGATAATAGAACGCGCCGATCAACGACATCAATACTGCATAAACCGCAACAAAAATTGCCAGTTGCGTACCCGTTGCCAACAGCGCCTGCAGAACCGAGAACTTCGCATAAAACCCAACTAACGGTGGGATACCAGCGAGCGACAAAAGACACACGCCCATGATGGCAGCGTAATAGGGACTTCTGTGGTTCAAGCCCGCGAGATCTGAAATGTTCTCCGCTTCAAAACCATCCCTGGATAGCACCAGAAGCACTCCGAAGGCAGCCAATGTGGTGGGAACATAGGTAATAGCGTAAAACATGGCCGAACTGTAGGCATTGGCGGCATAGGACAGTGCATCACCCTTCACTACCCCGGACATGATCCCAATCAAGACAAAGCCCATTTGAGAAATAGTGGAAAACGCAAGCATCCGTTTGATATTGGTTTGGACGATAGCCGCCAGATTCCCTACAAGCAGCGATCCGAGCACCAGTACCAAAAGCATGTTTTGCCAATCAATTGCCAACGGGAGCAAACCTTCGACAAGCAAACGCATCGTCATCCCAAATGCAGCCAATTTAGGCGCTCCGCCAATCATCAGTGTAATTGCGGTCGGAGCACCGTGGTAGACATCGGGAACCCACATGTGGAAGGGAACCGCGCCCAATTTGAAAGCGAGACCAGCAACGACGAAAACAAGGCCAAAAACGAGTATTTCATGCCGAATCTGTCCACTCGCAATCGCCTTAAAGATCGCAGGAATCTCGAGCGTTCCGGTTGCGCCATATAGCATTGACATACCGTAGAGGAGAAAGCCAGAAGCCATCGCGCCTAGGACAAAGTACTTCATACCAGCCTCAGTTGCAACAGCATCATCACGACGCAATGCAACCAGGGCATAGCTCGACAAGGTCAGCAACTCCAACCCTAAATAAATCACGAGCAAATTGTTGCCCGAAATCATCACTGACATACCAAGCAAAGCGAACATGCTCAGCGTAAATATCTCGCCCCCTTGAAGCATGCCGCGTTCAGCGGCATATGGGCGTGCATACACCAACGTCACCATGACAGCAAGTGTGGAAAAACACTTCAGCCAGTTCCCCATAGGATCGCTGACAATCATGTTTCCAAAGCCATAAATCGTGGTGCCACTGGCTGCTTGATCGGCCTGGAAAGCTGCAACGACAGCGAGGGCAAGCATCGTCAATACATAAGTTCGAGTCCTCATCTGCCCCTTGACCCAAAGATCAAGCATCGCAATAGCGCATGTAGAAGCCAGCAAAATCAAATCTGGCAGGACTGCGATCCAACTGAGTTTGTCAATCATCTTTCGTCTTTCAAATCAGTTTGATCAGTTCAACTTGGAAATCGCTACGTGCCTCAGAAGTTCCGCCACAGAAACATCCATTACATCAGTGAACGGTTTCGGATACACACCCATCCAAAGCACCGCTACGGCCAGCAGTGCAAGCATTAGAAACTCCCTTGCATTGATATCTTGCAACTTACGAACGTGATCGTTGGTAACTGGGCCCAAATAAACACGCTTAAACATCCAAAGCGTATATGCCGCACCAAAAATGAGCGCACTTGCCGAAGCGAATCCAACCCAGAAGTTGTATTTCACAGCGGCCAAAATCACCATCCATTCACCAACAAATCCCGCTGTTCCAGGCAATCCACAATTGGCCATAGCAAAAAATAGTGCAAAAGCAGCAAATTTAGGCATGGTATTCACAACGCCACCATAGCTCGAAATTTCCCGTGAATGCACTCTGTCATACAGAACGCCAATCGAAAGGAACATGGCACCCGAGACGAATCCATGCGCAATCATTTGAACCAATCCGCCCGACACACCCAAATCGATAAAAATGAAAAAACCAAGCGTTACAAAGCCCATGTGGGCGACGGATGAGTAAGCCACGAGCTTCTTCATATCATGCTGAACCATGGCTACCAGACCAACATAAATCACTGCAATCAGCGACAAAGCAATCATCAGCCACGCCCACTCGTGCGCCGCATCGGGTGCGATCGGCAACGAAAATCGAAGAAATCCATAGGCTCCCAACTTCAACATAATGGCCGCCAGAACTGCCGAACCACCCGTCGGCGCCTCAACGTGAACATCGGGCAGCCATGTATGCACCGGCCACATAGGAACTTTTACGGCGAAAGCAGCAAAAAATGCGAAAAATAAGAACGTTTGCGTCGAGCGATCAAGCTTCAAGACATGCCAACTTGCCAAATCAAAGCTGTTCCCTGAAACCGAATACAGGTAAATCAACGCAACAAGCATCAACAGGGAGCCAAGCAATGTGTACAGAAAGAACTTAAACGCTGCATAAATCTTGTTGGGTCCACCCCATATACCAATGATTAAATACATTGGAATGAGGGTTGCCTCGAAGAAAACATAAAACAAGAGTCCATCCAATGCACTAAAGACACCTATCATCAATCCGCTAAGGATCAAGAAGGCACCCATATACTGATTAACCCGCTGAGTGATGCTCTCCCAACCCGCAATAACTACAACAACATTTATGAATGCTGTCAACAGAACAAACCAAAGCGATATTCCATCAACACCAAGGTGATACTGGACATTGAATCGCTCGATCCATGGCGACAGCTCAACAAACTGCATAGAAGCAGTCGAGTTGTCGAATTGGGTAAACAGAGGAACCGTAACCAACAAACTGATGATTGCACCAACCAAGGCGAACCAGCGCACTGCGAAAGCATTTTCGTCACGCCCAAACGCCAACAAGATCACGCCAAAAGCAATTGGCGTCCAAACTGCCAGACTCAGAAATGCCATATTCTCATTCCCCTACGCACGGAAGACAAACAGTGTCAACAGTACGAAAATACCCACAAGCATGACCAACGCGTAGTGGTACAAAAATCCGGTTTGAATCCTTCTGACAACACCCGCAAACCATCCGACCACTTTCCAGGAGCCATTTACGAAAATGCCCTCGATCAAGACACGATCTCCACCCTTCCAGAGCCCATTGCCAAGCGCGCGCGCCCCACGGGCAAGGATATTCTCATTAATCCAGTCCATGTAATACTTGTTTTCCAAAATGACAATGACTGGAGCTAACTTCCGCCCTATCGTCGCTGGAATAGACGGGTTTACTAAATAAAAGAAATACGCAGTCGCAACTCCAGCAACAGCTAAAACAAATGGCAGCGTTGTGAAAGCGTGAACTGCCATACCGGCAGCGCTCTCGAAATGCGTTCCCAATTCGGACATCGCGAGGTGGGCGCTTGCATTGACGTGAATAGCGCCAGCGAAGAAGTTACCGAACAACATCGGTTTGATGGTGAAAAAACCGATGAATACAGACGGTATGGCCAGCAAAACTAGCGGCAGAGTCACCACCCACGGACTTTCGTGCGGCGTGTGGCTATGTCCATGTCCGTGACCGTCATCGTGGTGATCATGTTCACCTGGGAACGGCTTGTGGTGGAAGTTTTCCTTGCCATGGAAGACCAGAAAGTACATGCGGAAGCTGTAGAACGCTGTCACGAACACACCAATGATGACGGCATAGTATGCATAGTGAGCAAACGGCAAGTGGCTGGCGTGCACTGCCTCGATGATCGAGTCCTTCGAATAGAAACCAGAGAAAAACGGTGTACCAATCAAAGCCAGAGAGCCCAACAAAGAAGTGATCCAAGTGATTTTCATGTACTTGCGAAGACCTCCCATGTTTCGGATGTCCTGGTCATGATGCATGCCGATGATGACGGAGCCTGCGCCAAGGAACAGCAATGCCTTGAAGAACGCGTGGGTCATCAGGTGAAATACAGCCACTGAATACGCCGAAGCGCCAAGCGCGACTGTCATGTAACCCAGCTGAGACAACGTCGAATAGGCCACGACCCGCTTGATGTCGTTCTGGATAATGCCCAGGAAACCCATGAACAAGGCAGTTATCGAACCGATGACCAAAATGAAATTGAGCGCCGTGTCCGACAGTTCGTAGAGGGGCGACATGCGCGCAACCATGAAAATACCAGCGGTCACCATGGTCGCGGCGTGAATCAGGGCCGAGATCGGTGTTGGACCTTCCATCGAATCAGGCAGCCACACGTGCAAGGGAAACTGCGCTGACTTGCCCATGGCACCAACAAACAGGCAAATACAGACCACGGTGATCAGCATCCACTCCGTTCCCGGGAACAGTAGTGTTCCCAAATTGGGAGCCGCAGCAAATACCTCTGTGTAGTTCAAAGTTCCCGCATAAGACGCAATCAGACCGATACCAAGAATGAACCCAAAGTCTCCAACTCGGTTGACCAGGAAGGCCTTCATGTTGGCAAAAACGGCAGTCGGCTTATTGAACCAGAAACCGATGAGTAGATAGGACACCAAGCCGACGGCTTCCCATCCGAAGAACAACTGCAGCAAGTTGTTGCTCATCACAAGCATCAACATCGAGAAGGTAAAGAGGGAAATGTAGGCAAAGAAGCGGTTGTAGCCGTCGTCGTCTTCCATGTATCCCATGGTGTAGACGTGCACCATCAGCGACACAAAGGTCACCACGCACATCATCATGGCAGTCAAGCCATCTACCATGAAACCGATCTCCATCTTGAGACCGCCAATGTTCATCCATGTATAGATGGATTCGTTAAACCTTGCACCTTCAGTAACGACAGAATGAAGCGTAAGCACCGACAACACAAAAGCGACGAGTACGCCAGCAATTGTTGCGGAATGCGAAATTCCGCGTCCAAAAACATTTCCGCCAAATTTTGTTCCAAAGATACCGGCAACAATCGATCCAGCCAATGGCGCCAACGGCACCGTCAATAGTTGCGCTGCAGATAGAGTTTGACTCATGGCGTAATTAACCTTTTAGCGTATTCAATTCATCTACGCTGATACTTGATCGATTGCGGAACAAAAGAACAAGTATCGCCAGACCGATTGCCGACTCAGCAGCAGCAACCGTCAAAATAAAGAATACGAAAATCTGACCATGTATGTCGTTCAGATAATATGAAAAAGCTACAAAGTTGGTATTGACCGCCAGCAACATAAGCTCAATCGCCATCAACAACACAATCAAATTGCGACGGTTCAAGAAAATACCGACTACAGAAAGTGCAAACAATACAGCACCCAACGACAGGAAATGACCAAGAGTTAGTGCCATGATTAGGCCTCCGAAGCCGGTTTGACCGACTCACTTGTAGATACAGGCACCGACGGGTCCATCTTGACTACGTTCAGTCGATCCTTGGCACGCACAAAAACTTGATCGCTTGGTTCGACATACTTGAAATCCTTCCGTGCGCGCAACGTCAAGGCGATGGCAGCAATCATGGCTACAAGAAGAATTGCAGCTGCCACTTCCAATGTATAGATGTATTCGGTATACAGCACTTGCCCAAGAGCATGGGTGTTTGGGATCGTCTTGCCCACTCCCTTGGCGACATCTGCTGCACTTTCAACGGTACGGAAGCCCCCCATGAGAACACCCACCATTTCCAAGGCAATAACAACGCCGATGCCAGCAGCGAGTGGGAAATGCCTCCAAAAGCCCACCCGTAAACTCTCCACATTAACGTCCATCATCATGACCACAAACAAGAAGAGGACCATGACTGCACCGACATATACCAGAACGAGTGTGATAGATAGAAACTCCGCTTTAAGCAGCATCCACACCATCGCTGCTTGGAAGAAAGTCAGCACCAGATAAAGCACTGCGTGTACTGGATTACGCGCTGTAATCACCCGAAAAGCTGCGAACAGCAGTACGGTTGAAAATGCATAAAACAAACCAGTTGTAACATTCATATTGAAGACTCTTCTTGCAGATATCAACGGTACTTCGCATCTGCTTGCTTGCTTGCCGCGATTTCTTTTTCATATCGATCACCAACGGCAAGTAGCATTTCTTTAGTGAAGTACAAATCTCCACGCTGCTCACCGTGGTACTCAAAAATTTGAGTTTCAACGATGGAATCAACTGGACAGCTTTCTTCACAAAAGCCGCAAAAAATACACTTGGTCAGATCGATGTCATACCGTGATGTGCGGCGAGTGCCATCGGATCGGATCGTCGACTCGATAGTGATAGCCATAGCTGGACAAACCGCTTCGCACAATTTGCATGCGATACAGCGTTCCTCACCGTTTTCATACCGACGAAGCGCATGCAACCCTCTGAATCGTGGCGACAGTGGCGTCTTTTCCTCTGGGAATTGAATCGTCACCTTTCGACGGAACAAATACCTTCCGGTCAGGAACAATCCCTTGAAAAGCTCAATCAGTAGGAAACTAAGCAAGAAGTCTTTGAGTGAAAAAAGCGATTTCTCAGATCGCAGAGCATTCGTTGTCACAATAATGCTCCCTTACATCCAAATATTAAATGGGGTCTGCATCCATGCACCCACGACTACTAACCAAACCAAGGTTACGGGTATAAAAACTTTCCAACCCAAGCGCATGATTTGGTCATAACGGAATCTGGGGAACGTAGCTCTTACCCAAATGAAAATGCTCACAATGGCACAGGTCTTGATACCAAGCCAAATCCATCCTGGAATCCACGTGACAAACGCGCTGTCAATTGGCGGCAACCATCCGCCCAAGAACATAATGGCAGAAAGAATTGCAATAAGCCACATGTTCGCGTATTCCGCCAGATAGAACATGGCATATGACATGCCGGAGTATTCCACCATGTGTCCCGCGACGATTTCCGCTTCACCCTCTACAGTATCAAACGGATGACGGTTTGTTTCTGCCAGGCCAGCAATCAAGTGGACAACAAATATTGGCAGTAAAGGCAACCAATTCCAGGAAAGAAAATTCCAACCCAATTGAGCGAAATGTCCTTTGCCTTGACCTACAACGATGTCTGTCAGATTCATACTTGCAGATACCATCAGTACGATAACCAAGCAGAAACCCATTGCAATTTCATAGCTAACCATTTGTGCAGACGCACGAATAGCCCCAAGAAATGCGTACTTGGAATTCGAAGCCCAGCCGGAAATAATGATTCCGTAAACCTCCATCGACGTAATTGCCATCAAAAACAGCAAGCCTGCATTTACGTTGGCCAACGCCACTTCAGGCCCAAACGGAACAACAGCCCATGCTGCCATGGCTGGCATGATGGTCAAGATCGGGCCGACGAAAAACAGGGCACGACTTGCAGCAGCTGGTACAAGAATTTCCTTCGCCAGCAGCTTGAGAGCATCAGCAATCGGTTGAAGGAGTCCCCAAGGACCTACTCGATTGGGGCCTAAGCGCACCTGCATCCAGCCAAGGAACTTGCGCTCCCACAGCGTCAAGTAAGCAACTGCCCCCATCAAGGGAAGGACTAGCGCGACTATCTTGAGTAAGGTCCACAAGATTGGCCAGACCAATGCGGACCACCACTCACCCGAAAACAGCGTCAGGCCCAAGTTATAGATCGCATCAATCATGCTACGGCCTCCTGCTTTTGATCCCTCGCTGCGCACGCATCAGCGGTCATCTGCAGCGACGCGGATCTGCGAACAAGACCATCAAGCTCATAGATGGACGCGACGGCGGGTTTCCCCACGACAGGCATCACATCGATGGGACTGCTGCACGCATTGCTGAGTTTCTGAGAGGCAACATGAGTTGGAATGGAATCACTAGCAAAAATGTGCTGCAGTACTTCCTGACTTGCCTCAAACCCAAATTCTTGCAACTCCAGCATGTTTGCTAAAACACGAAGGACCTTCCAAGCCGGCCGTGCCTCACCTATAGGTTTCACCACCGCATGGAAGCTCTGAATTCGACCTTCCGCGTTGACATAGGTACCAGCGGTTTCAGTAAACGGGGCGATCGGCAACAAAACGTCGCTGCACTCCAAGTTCGACTTAAACGGGCTCAGGGTGACCACCATGTCCATGGCAGAGAGAGACTTTTCACTTGCATGCCCTGCAGCCGAATCAAAAACCGGTTCGGTATTGAGCAAAATTGCTGCCTTAATACCGCCAGCCAGCATTTGAGCGGCGTTCAGACCCTTAGAACCTGGAGTTGCTCCAGCAATCTGTGCACCAACCGTGTTGGCGGCCTCGCACAAGAACCCAACTGTTGCTCCAGTGTGCTCACCAATCCAGTTCGCCAGAGCAAGCAAACTAGTTGCCCTTGCATGGTGCATGGCAGCGTTGCCTAGCAGAATCGCTTTTCGTTCACCGACCATCAAGGATTTAGCAATCAGGGAAGCTATTTCGGTGGCGTTTCCAGCTACGGGAGCCTGAAGCACCTTCTCGGCTGCCACGGCCGCAGCTACGTCAGCTAACGACTGGACCCAACTCGCGGGATCCTCAACACATGTATGGCGAACTGCCATTGCCCAATCGTCGACATTGTGAACAATGCGACTTACAACAGCACCATGCCGGACCGCTTGCCGGATACGCTGGGCAAACAGCGGATGATCTTTTCGAAGATTGGACCCAACGATCAACGCGCTCTGCAATTGCGACAGAGACGCTATGGGCATGCCAAGATACCGTGCAACACCGCCGGTCTTTTCAAACTCTGCATTTCGTAGCCTGAAGTCGATGTTTTCGCTGCCAATGCCTCTAACCAAGGCACCTGCTAGGTACAACTCCTCCAAGGTACTGTGAGGGCTCACGAGCGCACCAATAGCCTGTGCGCCATGCTCGTTACGCACACTCACTAGCCCATTCGCGACATACTCCAAGGCAGTTTGCCAAGTCACGGTTTTCCATTCGCCGCCTTGCTTGATCATGGGGCTTGTCAAGCGTTCCGCGCAATTGAGTGCCTCATAGGAAAAGCGATCACGATCCGCAATCCAGCATTCATTGACGTCGTCGTTTTCCAAGGGAACAACGCGCATTACGCGATTGTTCTTGACTTGAACGATCAAATTCGCACCCGTGGAGTCATGCGGACTGATGGACTTGCGCCGAGACAACTCCCAAGAGCGCGCACTGTAGCGAAATGGCTTGCTTGTTAACGCACCAACCGGGCAAATATCAATCATGTTGCCCGATAACTCGGAATCAACCGATCGCCCGACAAAGGTCTCAATTTCGGCATGCTCGCCTCGGTGGGACATGCCCAACTCCATGACACCTGCAATTTCTTGGCCAAACCGGACGCAACGGGTGCAATGGATGCAGCGAGTCATCTCCTGCATGGAAATAAGGGGGCCAACATCCTTGGCTTCAACAACCCTTTTTTCCTCTTCGTAACGAGAGGCACTTCCTCCATACCCAACCGCCAAGTCCTGCAGTTGGCATTCACCACCTTGATCACAAATCGGGCAGTCCAACGGATGATTGATCAGCAGAAATTCCATGACCGATTTCTGCGCCTTGATGGCCTTATCAGACTTCGTCCGAACGACCATCCCTTGCGTTACCGGCGTGGCGCATGCGGGCATGGGCTTGGGCATCTTTTCGACGTCAACCAAACACATTCTGCAACTGGCAGCCACACTAAGTTTTTTGTGGTAACAGAAATGCGGGATATAGGTGCCGGCCTTCTCCGCAGCATGCATGACCATGCTGCCCTCGGTTATTTCAACCTTTTTGCCGTCGAGTTCAATTTCAATCATCGTAGGACTCGCTCAAACGTTGGCAGGAACCATGCAGGTCTTATGTGCCACGTGGTATTCAAATTCGTGCCGGAAATGCTTGAGCATGGCTCGCACAGGCATGGCAGCAGCATCGCCCAACGCACAAATCGTGCGCCCCATGATGTTTTCGGCCACGTTATCCAGCAAATCCATGTCGGTCTGACGACCTTGCCCGTTCTCGATGCGATCCACCACACGTGACAACCAGCCCGTACCTTCACGGCAAGGCGTGCATTGCCCGCACGACTCGTGCATGTAAAAGTAGCTCAAACGCTGCAGACTCTTGACCATGCAACGGCTGTCGTCCAGGACAATGACCGCACCAGAGCCCAACATCGAACCAGCCTTGGCGATAGAGTCGTAATCCATGGTGCAGGCCATCATGATGTCAGCCGGTAAGACCGGAGACGACGAACCTCCGGGAATTACGGCTTTGAGCTGACGTCCTTTGCGCACACCGCCCGCCAATTCCAGCAACTTGGAAAACGGAGTTCCCAGGGGAATTTCAAAATTCCCCGGACATTCCACATCACCACTGACGGAAAAAATCTTGGTTCCGCCGTTATTGGGTTTGCCGCATTCCAAGTACGCCGGGCCACCGTTGCGAATGATCCAAGGAACTGCGGCAAAGGTTTCGGTGTTATTGATGGTTGTTGGCTTGCCGTACAAACCAAAGCTTGCGGGAAACGGTGGCTTGAATCGGGGTTGTCCCTTCTTGCCTTCTAACGACTCCAGCAAGGCCGTTTCCTCGCCACAGATGTAAGCGCCAAAACCATGCGCAGCATGCAACTGGAAATTGAACCCGCCGCCCATGATCTGGTTCCCCAGGTAGCCTGCGGCACGTGCTTCTTCCAGCGCAGCTTCAAAGCGCTCGTACACAGAGAAAATCTCTCCGTGTATGTAGTTGTACCCAACACTGATCCCCATGGCATACGCCGCAATGGCCATTCCTTCGATCACAATGTGTGGGTTATGCATAAGGATCTCCCGGTCCTTGCAGGTACCCGGTTCGCCCTCATCCGAATTACAGACCAAGTACTTTTGTCCTGGGAACTGACGCGGCATGAAGCTCCACTTCAAGCCAGTGGGGAAACCCGCACCACCACGACCCCGGAGCGCCGATTCCTTGACCGTTGCAATCACTTGGTCCTGCGTCAGGCCCTCGCCACCATCTTTGCCCAAGATCTTGCGCAAAGCTTGGTAGCCACCGCGGGCTTCATAGTCCTTGAGAGACCAATTCTCACCATTCAAGCCCGCATAAATCTGCGGATTGATATGACGGTCATGAAAACAGGTTTCGACCCCACTGGCCTTGAACCGATCGAGAACTTCTTGTGCTGTCATGCCTTGTCTCCCGCTGCACGCAGTCCTTCGATCAGCGCATCCAGTTTTTCTGGCGACATGAAGCTGCACATCGAACGATCATTCACCAGCATAACGGGCGAATCAGCACAGGCTCCCAAGCATTCGCTTTGTTGCAGGGTAAACATTCCATCTGGCGTGGTTTCATTCATGGAGATACCCAACTTTTGCTCCAGGTACTCCAGCGTCTTGACGCCATCGCGCAACTGACATGGCAAATTCGTACAGACATTGAGCTTGTACTTGCCTACCGGCTGCTGGTTGTACATGTTGTAAAAGCTGGTGACCTCATGGACGGCCATGGGTGCTATGCCAAGATAGGCTGCGATCTCCGCTTCACTCTCGGAACTTATATAGCCACATTCCTGTTGCACGATGGACAGACAAGCCATGACCGCCGACTGCGCCTGTTCGACTGGATACTTTGCCACTTCCCGGGCAAAACGCGCTTTGGTAGATTCAGAGATCATCGATCAATCTCTCCAAAAACAATGTCCAAGGTTCCGATAATGGAGACCGCATCGGCAATCATGTGGCCGCTGGCCAGTTCATTTAACCCTGAAAGATGCACGAAACCAGGCGGACGAATTTTCAGCCGATAGGGTTTATTCGCGCCATCACTGACGATATAGATACCGAATTCGCCCTTCGGGTGTTCCACAGCAGCGTAGGTCTCTCCTTCGGGCACCTTGAAGCCTTCGGAGAACAACTTGAAGTGGTGAATCAACTCCTCCATGCTGGTTTTCATGGCTTCCCGTGTGGGAGGAGCAATTTTGTGGTTATCGGTGATGACCGGACCTGGATTCGCTCGCAACCAATCGACACACTGCTTCATGATGCGATTGGACTGCTTCATCTCCTCCATGCGCACCAAATAGCGGTCATACACGTCACCGGTCTTGCCAACTGGAATATCGAAGTCCAACTTCGCATACGCGTCATACGGTTGCTTCTTGCGCAGATCCCAAGCGACACCGGAACCCCGTAACATCGGTCCGGTAAAGCCCATGTTCAATGCACGTTCCGGCGTCACAACTCCAATGTTGACAGTGCGTTGCTTCCAGATACGGTTATCGGTCAACAACGTGTGGTACTCCTCCAGCAAAGCGGGGAACCGCTGCGTGAAGTCGTCAATGAAATCCAGGAGGGAGCCCTGACGATTCTGATTCAGCTCCGCCACACCCTTGGCATTGCGCACCTTGCTAGCCTTGTACTGCGGCATGGTGCCAGGCAGGTCGCGGTAAACACCACCCGGACGGAAATAAGCCGCATGCATACGCGCACCGCTTGCCGCCTCGTACATGTCAAACAAATCCTCCCGCTCACGGAACGTGTAGATCAAGATGGTCGAACTGCCACAATCGTTACCGTGCGAACCCAACCACATGAGGTGATTAAGAAGGCGCGTTATCTCGGAAAACAGGACCCGGATGTACTGAGCGCGGATGGGCACTTCTATACCCAACAAGCGCTCCACTGCTAGGCAGTAGGCGTGCTCATTGCACATCATGGACACGTAATCCAGACGATCCATGTAGGGCAGCGCCTGAATATAGGTTTTGTTCTCTGCCAACTTTTCAGTGGCCCGATGCAACAAACCAATATGCGGGTCAGCGCGCTGGATGACCTCGCCGTCGAGTTCAAGCACCAAACGCAGCACCCCGTGCGCGGCCGGGTGCTGGGGACCAAAGTTCAGGGTGTAGTTCTTGATTTCAGCCATGGATACAACCGCTCAATGCAAGCCCCCGTAGTTATCCTCACGAATGATGCGCGGGGTGATTTCACGCGGCTCTATCGTGACGGGCTGGTAGAGCACACGACCCTGTGTAGCGTCGTAACGCATCTCGACGTGCCCGGACAGCGGAAAATCTTTTCTAAATGGATGTCCGATGAACCCGTAGTCGGTCAGGATACGGCGTAAATCCGCGTGCCCCTCGAACACAATGCCATACAAATCGAAGGCCTCGCGCTCAAACCAGTCCGCCGCATTCCAGACACCTGTCACAGATGCCACGACGGGCATGTCATCACTGGGCGCAAAAACCTTGACACGCACCCGTTGATTCAAGCTGACAGACAACAAATGCAGCACCACGCAAAAGCGTGCGCCCTCATAACGCCCCGCTCCATACTCGCTGTAGTCAACACCGCACAAGTCAATCAGCTGCTCAAACTTGCAACGAGAATCGTCACGCAGCATTCGGGCCGCAGAGAGGTAGTCTTGAGCAGCCACTTCGATGGTAACTTCACCCAAAGCAATCGCAGCCTTCGCCACTTGCTCACCCAGAACAGCAACCACAGCATCACAAGTGGTCTGCGCAGGAACAGAATAAATAGTCACGCTCCAGACTCCTTACACACGCGCAATGGTTTGGGTTCTGCGAATCTTGAGCTGCAGCTGCATGATGCCATACACCAAAGCCTCTGCCGTCGGTGGACACCCGGGCACATAGACATCCACCGGCACAATGCGATCACAGCCGCGAACCACCGAATAGCTGTAGTGGTAGTAGCCCCCGCCATTCGCACAAGACCCCATGCTCAACACCCAGCGCGGCTCGGACATCTGGTCATAAACCTTGCGAAAGGCCGGGGCCATCTTGTTGGTCAACGTACCCGCCACGATCATCAGATCGGACTGTCGCGGGCTCGCACGAAACACCTCGGCTCCAAAGCGGCTGATGTCATAGCGCGCGCAGGCCGCATGCATCATTTCCACCGCACAACAGGCCAACCCAAATGTCATCGGCCAGACGGAGCCGGTCTTGGCCCAATTCATCACCGAGTCGTAACTCGTGGTGATGAAGCCTTCTTTCAGGACACCTTCAATCATTGCATCACTCCCAATCCAGGGCGCCTTTTTTCCACATGTACACAAACCCGATCGTCAGAACCAAGACAAACTCGAGACCAATCAGGAAGCCAAGAAAGCCGATTTCCTTCAAGACGACGGCCCACGGGAAGAGAAACGCAGTCTCCAAATCCATCAAGATGAAGAGAATGGCCACAAGGTAGTAACGCACATCGAATTTCATGCGCGCATCTTCGAATGCCTCAAAGCCGCATTCGTAGGGAGAATTTTTTGCGGGATCCGGTCGATTCGGACCCAAGATGTAACCAATAACCTGGGGAGCAACGCCGATTGCCAACCCAACCAAGATGAACAAAAGCACGGGAAGGTATTGATCAAGGTTCATCTTGCGTATCTGATCATGCACTGCTGCCGCGAACAGGGCAGCTTGGTTGTTATGGTGCCGTCGGCGAGACTCGAACTCGCACAGCTTTCGCCACTACCCCCTCAAGATAGCGTGTCTACCAATTTCACCACGACGGCGGCTTCAAGTTGCCA
This sequence comes from Rhodoferax sp., assembly GCA_041919095.1. GTDB lineage: Bacteria > Pseudomonadota > Gammaproteobacteria > Burkholderiales > Burkholderiaceae_C > Allorhodoferax. The sequence continues at coordinate 27,181 of JAYRUL010000011.1, forward strand.
GAAAAATCACGCGTCCTTACAGATTTTGCGTCTCAGACAACTCTCAGAGTTTACCCTGATTTGCCCCTCGTTCCCTGGGGCCATTTCAATTAATGTTGCGTTTACTTGACCGGAATCTGGGCCGAACCCGAAGCCGGAACAGCGGCTGCCGATGCCGCTGGCGCAGCAGGAATAACAGCAGCGCTTTCCAACACGCTTCCGGATGCTACCGGTCGCGCGTTTCCGAAATAAGCGAGGGCCAACGTACATGCAAAGAACACGGTAGCGAGGATCGCCGTGGTGCGCGACAGGAAGTTGGCACTACCCGATGCGCCAAACAAACTTCCAGACGAACCGCTGCCAAAGGCGGCACCCATGTCAGCACCTTTTCCGTGCTGCACCAAGATGAGGCCAACCATCCCCATAGCCGCCAGCATTTGCACCGTCAGAACAATCGTCAACATTACATTCATCGTTACATACTCCTAAACTGATTTGGAAAAGCCGCGCTCAAAAAGTCGTCGCAGCAATGATGGCCAGAAAGTCCGGGGCTTTCAGGGATGCCCCCCCCACCAGACCGCCATCAATATCGGGTTGCCCTAACAAGCTTGCAGCATTGCTGGCATTCATGCTGCCGCCGTACAAGATCTTGATGCGATCAGCCTGGGGCGTTGCCGCCCGCAACTGCGCACGCAGCACGGCATGCACGGCCTGGGCTTGCTCAGGACTTGCGGTTTTACCCGTACCAATGGCCCATACCGGCTCGTACGCAACCACAATCTCGCTGATGCAATGGCCATTGGCATGGATCACGGCAGCCAACTGACGCTTGACTACTTCCTCCGTGCGTCCAGACTCACGCTCTGCCAGCGTTTCGCCTACACAGACGATGGGGGTGATACCCGCCGCCAGGGCCTTTTGCGCCTTGAGCGCCACGGCACCATCGGTTTCGCCATGGTATTGACGGCGTTCCGAGTGCCCGACCAAGGTGTAGCGGACATCAAAGTCGCGCAGCATGGCCGCTGACACCTCACCGGTGTATGCGCCGCCGTCCTGGGCCGACACATCTTGGGCCCCCAGCGCAATCGCACTGCCTTGCACCAAGCTCGCCACTTGCGCGAGGTAGGGAGAAGGAACACAAACGGCTACCTGGCACGGCGGCGCACCCAGACCGGCGCGCAAGGACTCCAACAGCGCCACGTTTGCCACCAGGGACCCATTCATCTTCCAATTGCCCGCAATCAACTTCTGCTTCATGCTGCACTCCAATTCAAAACAAGCTTGCCAATATGCGCATTGGACTCCATCAATGCGTGGGCCTGCGCCGCACCGTCTGGACGGTTGGCATCAAAAACCCGGTAAATGACCGGTTTCAGGGCACCCGCAGCGAACAATGGCCACACCTGGCGCAAACACGCTTGCGCAATGGCAGATTTGAACGCTACCGACCGGGCCCGCAAGGTCGAGCCTGTCAGGGTCAAGCGCTTGCGCATCAAGACCGCCGCGTTGAAATCACTTTGCACGCCACCCTGCACCGCAATGATGACCAAGCGTCCGTCCTCGGCCAGGCACTGCACTTCGCGCGCAACATAATCACCCGCCACCATATCCAGAATCACGTCCACGCCGCGACCTTCCGTCAGGCGCAACGTCTCGACCCCAAAATCCTGGCTCTTGTAATTGATCGCATGATCAGCACCCAGTGCCACACAGGCCGCGCACTTCTCGTCGGAACCCGCCGTCACGATGACCCGCGCGCCTCGGGCCTTGGCGAGTTGGATAGCGGTAACGCCAATGCCGCTGGAGCCACCCTGCACCAGAAGGGTTTCCCCCGCCTTCAATTGCCCACGCTCAAAAACATTGCTCCAAACCGTAAACAGCGTCTCTGGCAGCGCCGCCGCCTCAACGTCAGTCCAGCCGGGCGGCACCGGTAGACACTGCCCCACGGGTGCCACGCAGTACTGCGCGTACCCGCCACCGGCAACCAAGGCGCAGACCCGGTCACCCACGCGCAGATTGGCGGCTTGCAAGGCTTGCGCATCACCGCTATCGACAATGCCCGCGACCTCCAACCCCGGAATATCCGATGCCCCAGGGGGTGGCGGGTACTTGCCTGCACGTTGCAGTACATCGGGGCGATTCACCCCGCTGGCAGCCACGTGAATGCGCAGCTCCCCCGGACCAGGAACGGGCTCAGGCCGCTCAGACAGACGCAGAACCTCTGCGCCGCCGAAGCCTGCAATTTCGATCACTTTCATAATGAAATTACGGTGTAGCCCTTATGGAATAAGCGTAAGCAGCTATTATTTATATAGCGACTATCAAGCCGCCTGATCCGGCGTCATGCTGGCGGGTGCAGCGGGCGCGGGACGATCGAGCAATGCCTTCATGGACAGCTTGATGCGACCTTTCTCATCGGTCTCCAGCACCTTGACTTTGACGATCTGACCCTCGGACAGGTAGTCGGTTACCTTCTCCACGCGCTCGTGGGCGATTTGGCTGATGTGCAGCAGGCCATCCTTGCCGGGCAGCAGGTTGACCAAGGCACCGAAGTCCAGGATCTTGGTGATCGGGCCTTCGTACACCTTGCCAATCTCCACCTCAGCAGTGATCGCTTCAATGCGCTTCTTGGCGTCGTCGGCACGGGCGGCGTCGGTCGAGGCGATGGTGATGGTGCCGTCTTCCGCGATGTCGATGGTGGTGCCGGTTTCTTCGGTCAGCGCGCGAATGGTGGCGCCGCCCTTGCCGATCACGTCACGAATCTTTTCGGGATTGATCTTCATGGTGTACAGGCGCGGTGCGAAGTTGGACACTTCGGTCTTCGCCTCGCCCATGGCGTCTTGCATCTTGGCCAGGATGTGCATACGCGCTTCCTTGGCCTGGGCCAGGGCGACTTGCATGATTTCCTTGGTGATGCCCTGGATCTTGATGTCCATCTGCAAGGCGGTGATGCCGTTGGTGGTACCGGCCACCTTGAAGTCCATGTCACCCAGGTGGTCTTCGTCACCCAGGATGTCGGTCAGCACGGCAAAACGGTTGTCTTCCTTGATCAGACCCATGGCGATACCGGCCACATGCGCCTTCATGGGTACGCCTGCGTCCATCAGCGACAGGCAGCCGCCGCAGACCGAAGCCATCGACGACGAACCATTGGATTCGGTGATTTCCGACACCACACGCATGGTGTAGGGGAACTCGTCCTTAGCCGGCAGGCATGCCACCAAGGCCCGCTTGGCCAGGCGGCCGTGGCCGATTTCGCGGCGCTTGGGGCTACCCACGCGACCCGTTTCGCCGGTGGCAAACGGAGGCATGTTGTAGTGCAGCATGAAGCGGTCTTCGAACTCGCCGGACAGCGCGTCAATGCGCTGGGCATCACGTTCCGTACCCAGGGTGGTGATCACCAAGGCCTGGGTCTCACCTCGGGTGAACAGGGCCGAGCCGTGGGTACGGGGCAGCACGCTGTTGCGGATTTCGATGGGGCGCACGGTGCGGGTGTCGCGACCGTCGATGCGGGGCTCACCTGCCAGAATCTGGCCGCGCACGATCTTGGCTTCGATTTCAAACAGCAGGCCTTCCACAGCCACTCCGTCGAACTCCACGCCTGCGGCCTTCAAGCCGGCCATGACGTCGGCATAGGCAGTGCGGCAGGCTTGCGTACGGGCTTGCTTGTTGCGAATTTGGTAGGCAGCTTCCAGCTTGGCCTGGCCCAGCTCCGCCACCTTGGCGATCAACGCCTCGTCTTTGGCGGCCGGCTTCCAGTCCCACACCGGCTTACCCGCATCGCGCACCAGTTCATGGATGGCGTTGATGGCAATGGTGCCTTGCTCGTGACCAAACACGACCGCACCCAACATGATTTCCTCAGACAGTTGCAAGGCCTCCGATTCGACCATCAACACCGCCGCTTCGGTACCGGCGACCACCAAGTCCATCTGGCTGTCCTTGCGCTGGGTCTGGCCGGGGTTGAGCACGTATTGGCCGTTCACATAGCCGACACGGGCCGCGCCGATGGGACCATTGAAGGGAATGCCGCTGATGGACAGAGCGGCACTGGAAGCGATCAAGGCCGCGATGTCGGCATCCACTTCCGGGTTCAACGACACGGTGTGAATCACCACCTGCACTTCGTTGAAGAAACCTTCGGGAAACAGCGGACGGATGGGGCGGTCGATCAGGCGGCTGGTCAGCGTTTCGAATTCGCTGGGGCGACCTTCACGCTTGAAGAAGCTGCCGGGAATCTTGCCCGCGGCGTAGGTTTTTTCGAGGTAATCCACCGTCAGGGGGAAGAAGTCCTGGCCGGACTTGGCTTCGCTCTTGGCGACCACGGTAGCCAGCACCACGGTGCCGTCCATGTCCAGCAAAACGGCGCCGGACGACTGGCGTGCGATCTCGCCGGTTTCCATGGTGACGGTATGCTGACCCCACTGGAAGGTCTTGGTTACTTTTTTGAACATGCTCATAGGGTTCTCCTGTTTGGTGTGTGGGGAATATGGGCTATTCCACCGGAGCCCGGAGCCGTCACCGCAGTCCACGATGCCATTCCAGCGCCCCTCTGGTGTTCCAGAAAAGCCTTGGAATGACACAGCTTCGTACTGCCCTTGCCGTCTCCGAAGTAAAAAACGCCTGAGCTAGTGAACTAACTCAGGCGTTCTCCATCTTGAAACCTGTTTACTTGCGCAGACCCAGCTTGGCGATCAGCGCAGAGTAGCGATCAGCGTCCTTGGACTTGAGGTAGTCCAACAGCTTGCGGCGACGGCTCACCATGCGCAGCAGACCGCGGCGACCGTGGTGGTCCTTGGCGTGGGTCTTGAAGTGGGGGGTGAGTTCGTTGATACGGGCGGTGAGCAAAGCCACTTGCACTTCGGGGCTGCCGGTATCGTTGGCAGCGCGGGCATTGGCTTTCACCACTTCAGCTTTGATGCTGGATGCGATCATGGTATTTCCTGTGGGTGTGACGGGTCGCGGGGACCCTGGTTTTCAACTTGCGCCGCAGGCTGGAACTGCCCGCGGCGTGCGCTTTGCACCATGCAAAGCCCTGGGATTATAGCCTACGGGCGCTGCATCTTGCAGCTGGTGGGCTGCTCGGCGGCCTCCGGGCTCAGGGTCTTGATCACGCGAAAACCGTAGCCTGATCCTTCCACGTCGAACTTCACACCGGGCGTTCCGACCCGGTCCATGACGCCCACGACCAGCGGCTGCTGGAACTGGTGGTCGGCGGCGCGCATGCGCCCACCCTGCCCGCCCAGGCTCACTTGTACGCGCTCGAGCTGGTTGGCTACCGCCACCAGATCGAGGTTGGTAGCGTGGGACGACGGCGCCGGTGCCGATTCGACCGCCTGCGCCAGGGCCTCGATCAGCAACTGCATGCGCATGTGCACATAGTCATCTTCGTTCTTGGGGTAGCGCACCCGGAAAGAGCGGTAAAACGCTTCAGCTCCGGCGGTTTGCACATTGGGCAACCAGTCGGCCACGGCGATCACCTTGCCGATACCTGCCTCGCCAATGGCAGCCGGTGCACCCAGTGCGTTGCCGTAGAAGGTGTAGAACTTGCCCTCAAACCCCACTTCGCGTGCGGCCTTGATGAGCAAACTCAGATCATTGCCCCAGTTCCCGGTAATCACCGCCTGCGCGCCGCTGGCCTTGATCTTGGTGGCATAGGGCAGAAAATCCTTCACACGGGCCATGGGGTGCAGTTCCTCCCCCACCACGCGCACATCGGGGCGCTGGGCACCCAGCTGGCGCTTGGCCTCGCGCAGCACTGCCTGACCAAAGCTGTAGTCCTGGCCGATCAGGTAGACCTCCTTCAAAGCCTTGTCCTCGCGCATCACATCCATGAGTGCGGCCATGCGCATGTCGGCGTGGGCATCGAAACGGAAATGCCAGAAGCTGCACTTCTCGTTGGTCAAAATCGGATCGACTGCCGAGTAGTTCAAGAACAGCACGCGCTTGGCCGGTTCGCGTTCATTGTGCTTGTTGATGGCATCAATCAGCGCTGCCGCATTGGCCGATGAATTGCCTTGCAAAATGATGCGCGCCCCATTGTCGATGGCTGAGCGCAAGGCCGACAGGGCTTCTTCGTTCTGGCCCTTGCTGTCAAAACGCTCCAGCACCAGAGGCACCTTGTCCGCACCCAGTTTCACGCCACCACGGGCGTTGACCCGCTCCACCGCCCAGTTCAGGTTGCGGTACACCGCCTCGCCCGCATTGGCAGTCGGGCCACTCAGGCCTTCCACCATGGCCAGCTTGAGCGGCGCAGGGGCCGCCTGGCCCCAGGCCAGGGAGGCCGCCAGGGGCAGCGCACATAGCGTCGCCGCGGCGGTTTTCAAGTTCCAACGCGTAAAAATATTCATGGTGAGTTTCTTCTTGAAATCAACAAAAGCAGTCACAGCTTGGAGGCATGCGACGCTCAACGGTGAGCGCCGCAGAGTTTACAAGCCCAGGAGTACCACCATGTTTTTTGCCACCGCCGCCCACCCTCTGGCCCGTCGCTACGCCTATGCCCACGCCGGTCGCGGCCTGGACCGCTTCCTGCAGGAAGCCGTGCGTGCCAGCACCCGCCCAAGCTGCAACGCCGATACCAGCACCACCCAGGACGAAGCAGCCTACACCTTGAGTCTGGACGTACCCGGCATCGCCAAGGACCAACTCAGCATTGCCATTGAAGGCACCGTGGTGCGCATCAGCAGCAAGGAAGGCGCCCCCCGGCGCTACCAGGCCGCCTACGAATTTCCGCTGGAAATCGACACCGCCGCCAGCGAGGCCAAGTTGGAGAACGGCGTCCTCACACTCAAGCTGGTCAAAAAAGTGCCCGTCAGTGCCGCAACCGAGTTGACGGTGCATTGATCCAACACCCCAGGCGCGCAAGCTAGCCGCGCGCCAGGCTGTCCAGCGGCCAGCGCGGCTTGACGTCAAACGCATAGGCGGTGCTGGCCTGCTCCAGCCCGGCTTGCAGGCGCATCGCGGCAGCCATGGCAATCATGGCGCCGTTGTCGGTGCACAAGTGCAGCTCGGGGTAGTGCACGCGCACCTTGCGCGGGGCACAGGCGGCATTAAGCTGCGCGCGCAGGTTGCGGTTGGCCCCCACGCCACCGGCCACCACCAGCCGGTTCAACCCGGTCTGCTTGAGCGCGGCCAGTGACTTCTTCAGCAACACCTCGATGATGGCCGCCTGCGTGCTGGCCGCCAGATCGGCCTGCACCGGCGCCGCCAGCGCCTCAAATCGGTCCACGCCGGCTGCAGACACCAGGCGCTGCGCCTGCACCAGCACCGCTGTCTTCAGGCCCGCAAACGAAAAGTCCAGATTCCCGCTGTGCAACAGCGGTCGCGGCAGCTTGTAGGCGTCGCCCTGCCCTTGTTCGGCCAGGCGCGCCAAATGGGGTCCGCCCGGATAGGGCAGTCCCATCAGCTTGGCCGATTTATCGAATGCCTCGCCCGCCGCATCGTCAATGGTTTCGCCCAGCAGCGTGTACTGCCCCACGCCATCGACCTGCATCAACTGCGTATGCCCACCCGAGACCAGGAGCGCCACGAAGGGGAACTGGGGCGGGTCGGCGCTGAGAAACGGCGACAGCAAATGCCCTTCCAGGTGGTGCACCCCCAGTACCGGTTTACCCAGCGCCGCACCCAGCGCACAGGCGACACCCGCCCCGACCAGCAAGGCACCGGCCAGGCCGGGGCCACGCGTATAGGCCACCACATCGATGGTCTGCAAGCCGCAGGCCGCGCCGTCCAGCACCTCTTGTGTCAGGGGCAATACGCGCCGGATATGGTCGCGGCTGGCCAGTTCGGGCACCACGCCCCCATAGGCCTGGTGCATGGCAATCTGGCTGTACAAGGCGTGGGACACCAGTTCAGGGGTCTGCTGCGCGCACGCACGCACCAGGGCCACACCGGTTTCGTCGCAGGAGGACTCTATCCCCAATACCGTCATCGCTTCGGTCATGGCGGGAAGTGTAGCGAGGCACACGCCGCCAATTCCGGCCCCCGGGGTCGGTGCGCAGACCGGGTACATTGCGCGTCTTTCCAACGACAACCTTTCTGGAGACTGCATGGTTGCAATTCCCCGCCGCCGTACCCGTCTGCTGGCCATCCTGAGCATGGCTGCCTGCACGACCTTGTGGGCGCAAACCAACCTGGACGACGCCGCCAAGGCCATCAAGGCCCGCAATTTCACCAGTGCCCAAGCCACGCTGGAACAAGCCTTGAAAGCCACCCCCGACCATGCCCAGGCGCTGGCGCTCATGGGGGAACTGCACCTGGCCAACCGCGCGCCCGAGAAAGCCGCCGAATTCCTGGACAAAGCGATTGCCCAGCAGCCCGACAAGGCACGCTACCACCTGCTGCGCGGCCACGCACTGGGCATGCGCGCCAGCCAGGTCAACATCATGCGCGCCATGACCATGGCGGGCGACATTCGCGCGGCCTACGAAAAAGCCGTCGAGCTGGACCCGCGCGACCGCGCGGTACGGTTTGGCTTGTTCAGCTTCTACCTGGTTGCCCCCAGCCTGGCTGGAGGTGGGCTAGACAAGGCGCAAGCCTTTGCCGAGCAAACCGTGGCACTAGACGGCGCCGCCGCGCACCAAATGAAGGCCCAAATCCTGCAAAAGCAAAAGAAGCCTGCCGAGGCCTACGCGGAACTTAAGCTTGCCGCCGCAGCCGATCCGCGCTTGTCCGGGGTCAACAACAACCTGGGCTACCTGGCGCTGGAACTCAAGCAGGTGGACGCAGCCCTGGCCCATTTCCAGAAACAAGCCGAACTCGAACCCGACAACGCCAACAGCTTTGACAGCCTGGCCGACGGCTGGTTGGCCAAAGGCAAGCCCGAAGAGGCCGTGGTCGCCTACCGCAAGGCGCTCGCGCTCAATCCGCGCTTCCCATCGTCCTTGCGGGGTCTGGGCAAAGCGCTGGAGCAGGCCGGGCGCACGCAAGAAGCCATTGCGCACTACCGCCATTGCCTGCAGGTGGGCAACGACAACGCCCTCACCGCTGTTGTAACCGATAGCAAGGCCCGGCTGGAAGCACTGGGCGTCAAGTCCTGAGGCGAACGCCATGCACCCTGCGCTGCGCATGCCCCTGCCCGACGCGGCCATCGCCCGCCTGGAGCGCGCCACCGCCGACGCCGTGGCCCCGGCGCAGGTGCTGGAGCACGGTGACTGGCTGCTGAGCTTGGACCACAGCACCATTGGCCGCGCCAAGAGCGCCGTGCCCCTGCGCCACCACGGGCGCTTGGCCACGGACGTGGCCCCCATCGCGCAGCACTACCGCGACAACGGCCTGGAGCCCCACTTTCGCGTGCCCGACCTGCCCGCCCTGGAGCCCGTGCACCGCGCATTGCGAGCGCTGGGGCTGGAGCCCACCCAACCCACCTGGGTACAAGTGGCGTGCGTGGACGATGTGCTGGCGCTTCCCACGGGGGTCGTGGCGCAGGTCCATCTGCGGCCCACGCCCGCCTGGGGCGAGGTGTACACCGCCCCCGGTTTCGACCCGGTGGACGGGGAGCATCGGCGCCGCGCCCTGAGCCGCAGCCCCCACGTGGTGTACGCCCATGTGCAGCAGGACGGCGCACCGGTGGCGGCAGGCACCGCTGCGTTAAGCCAGGGTTGGGCCAGCATCCACGGCATGCGCACCGTGACTGCGGCACGCGGCCAAGGGCTGGCCAGTGCCATTCTGGTGGCCTTGGCCCGACACGCACAAGCACAGGGCTACCGCGAGCTGTTTTTGCAAGTGGAGGCAGCCAATGCCATCGCGCAGTCCTTGTACCGCCGCGCCGGGTTTCAAAACGCCTGGCGCTACCACTACTGGCGCTGACCGCAGGCACTGCGCCCCACCCGCACCGCCCTGGTGCCAAGCCCCCCCGAAACACGGGCATCCACTCCCCAACCTGGGGCTGATGGGGCGCGCATGCGCTGGCACGGTTCTCGCAATCTCCTGCCATGAACGACATTCATACAGGAGTTGGACTATGGCGGGATTGCGCGTATTTCTTCGGGCCGGGCACACGCCCACGCTGTTCGCAGCGTTTTTCTACCTGACGTTTTCATTTGTCATCTGGGTGATGAACGGGGCCATGGCACCCTTCATCAGTGAGCAGTTTCAGCTGAGCGCATCGCAAAAGGGCCTGCTCCTGTCCATTCCCATCGTGGCTGGGGCCATCATGCGCTTTCCGTTGGGCCTGTTGGCGCAGTACGTGGGGCGCAAGACCGCCACGCTGGTGGAACTGAGCCTGATCACGCTCACCATGTCGTTTGGTTACTTTTTTGTGCACACCTACGACGACCTGCTCAAGATGGCACTGCTCTTGGGCGTGGCCGGGGCCAGCTTTGGTGTGGCCATGTCACTGGGGTCGGGCTGGTATCCGCCGCAGTACAAGGGCCTGGCCATGGGGCTGGTCGGTGCGGGCAATGCGGGCACCGCACTGGCGGCGGTGTTGGCACCGCCCCTGGCCCAGGCCTACGGCTGGCAGGCGGTGTATGGCATGGCCGCGCTGGCCTCGCTGGTGCCCATGGCCGTGGTGCTGTTCATGGCCAAGGAGCCACCCGACCGCGACGAACACGCCAGCATGCGCGAGCACCTGGCCTGTCTGATGGAAAGTGATGGCTGGGTGTTCAGCCTGATCTATGTGGTCACTTTTGGCGGCTTCATCGGCATCGTCACCTTCCTGCCCACCTACTACTACGACCAGTTTGGCGTGAGCAAGGTGCAAGCCGGGCAGCTCACCATGCTGGCCGCCCTCATGGGCGCGGTGGTGCGCGTGGCCGGAGGCTGGATTTCGGACCACTGGGGCGGCGTCAACACCCTCACCGTGGTGCTGGTGGTGGTGGCCTTGGCCCTGGTGGGGGTGGGCCTTTCGGCCGGTTCACTGGTGCTGACCACGCTGCTGCTGATTGTGTGCTTTGCCGCCCTGGGTGCTGGCAACGGTGCCCTGTTCCAGCTGGTGCCGCTGCGCTGGCCCACGTCCACCGCCGTGGCCGGCTCCATGATCGGCGAGATCGGCGCTTTGGGCGGTGGCACCATCCCGGCATTGATGGGCCAGTCCAAGCAGCACCTGGGCAGCTTCCTGCCCGGTTTTGTCGTGATGGCCGTATTCTCCCTGCTCATGCTGGCCGTGATGCGCAAACTCCAAGTCCGCTGGACCCGCACCTGGGCAGAGAAAGGTGGGAGGGCGCGCAGCGCCTGACTCCACGCAGTGGAGTGGTGTGCGCAGCACATCCCAGCGTTCTCAGTGCAGGCTCACTGGCGAAGCCAGTGACGCGCAGCGTGCCGGAACTAAAAGGGAGGTCGCGCGCGCAGCGCGTGAATCTCGCGCAGCGAGGTAGAACGCGCAGCGTACGTACCTCACTTTCAGTGCAGGCTGACTTCGCCAGGCGAAGTCAAGCGCAGCGGGCCGGAACTAGAAAGGGGGCCGCGCACGCAGTGCGTGACTCCTCCATCCACTATCTTTTTCATAGCTGCCTACGCATATTCCACGGGGTCTAGAGCCACTTTTCGCATAAAATTCCGAGCTTCCTAAAAGGCTACAACTGCTGCAATTTGCCCCCCGTTTCCCAGCCATAATCCCAGCGAAGAGGGGGCAAGCTTCACTGCTCCCAAGGGACATTCACATGCTGGACGACATTAAAAAAACACTCTGGGCCACCGCCGACAAGCTGCGCGCCAATATGGATGCCGCCGAATACAAGCACCTGGTACTCGGCCTCATCTTCGTCAAATACATCTCCGACACTTTTCAAGCACGCCGCGCCGAACTCACCCAGCGGCTGACCGACACGCAAGACGACTACTACTTTGCAGACGCCACGCCTGCCGATTTGGAGCAGGAGCTGGAAGACCGCGACTACTACAAAGAGGTCAACGCCTTCTGGGTGCCAGAACCGGCACGTTGGGAAAGCCTGCGTGCTGCTGCCAAACAGCCCGACATTGGCAAGCGCATAGACGATGCCCTGACGCTAATCGAGTCTGAGAACGCCAAGCTCAAAGGCATCTTGGACAAGCGTTATGCCCGTGCACAGTTGCCCGATGGCAAGCTGGGCGAACTGGTGGATTTGGTGTCCACCATCGGCTTTGGGGACAACCCCACGAACCGTGTGCCCCCAGGCAACGGCGATGCCGTTGCCGCCCCCCAAGGGGGTCGAGGCAGCTTGGGGCGGCCCGGCGCTGCCCCGGCACGCGATGTGCTGGGCCAGGTCTATGAATACTTTTTGGGCATGTTCGCCAGTGCCGAAGGCAAGCGCGGCGGGCAGTTCTACACCCCGGCCAGCATCGTCAAGACGCTGGTGGCGGTGCTCAACCCGCACGAAGGCAAGGTGTATGACCCGTGCTGCGGCTCCGGTGGCATGTTTGTGCAGTCCGAAAAGTTCATCGAAGCCCATGGTGGCAAGCTGGGCGATGTATCCATCTACGG